>JABGPF010000373.1 GCA_018645065.1 Phycisphaerales bacterium | reverse complement strand
TGGCCCGATTCGTGGGTTGCTAAGGCAACCATTGACCCGAGAAAGGATGTGTCAATGAAGTTTCAAGACTTGCCGGGCGTCCGAATGATCAACGGTTTACTTTGGATGATTGTCCTGGCCGGCGCCGCCTTTTGGATTCTCACAGATTCCCTGGCGCCAAAGCCGATGGAAACTGTTATCGAGAAAAAGAGCACGTTGTCGATTCTTCGCATCCAGGCCCTGGCGTTCCTGGTCACGCGCCGCACAGCCACGCAAATCGTTGTCGAACACCAGGAGTCAAACTGGGCCGGTCAGTGGCGAGGTGTGCTGTGGGCGACAGTCAAGATTCACTATGGAGTCGATCTGACTAAAATCCAGGCCAAGGACATTCGACGCGATGGCGATATCACTTTTGTGAAGATCCCGAAGCCCGAGGTCCTCGATTTTTCGATCGATCCAGGCAGCGTCGGCGTGATGTCGAAAGCCACAGCTGTGCCGAAACTCGACGATCTGTTAAACAATAGCCACCGGCGACTACTGGAAGGCCAGCTCCGGCAATCTGCATTGGAGTTCGCCCAGCAGCGAGATTTGCTGCCGACCAGGGCCGAGCTTATCAAGCAACTCAACGAAGTAGTCTCGCTCCTGGCCAGCGAGGGCGGTGTGCAGCTCCGCTTCGAGTGACGCCCACCGAGACGGCTCATCATCAAACTGGTCCGCCGGGGTGGTCCGCAAGGACAGGTCGATGCCGGCGTGTTCGGCGTCGATGACCGCCAGCGCCCCGGCGGACGGTTTTTTGTCAAACAATTTCCTCTGTGAGAAAGGTAGTGAGCAATGCGACTCTTCCAAATACTTGGTGCCCTGGCACGGTACGAACGTCCAGGGCGACAAGGCAGTATCCAGCGAGTTCGGAAACATTCCCGACGATCGTCCAAGGGGATGCGTATCAACGTGCGGCAGTATCGACGAGGACAGCGCCGACCGAGGTGATAAACCGGCGCGTGAGAATAACCGCTGCCGTGCTCCATTCTAACAATCCTGATATTTCATCGTTGGCGCAAAGCCGGAAAGGCATTAGTATGGCCATGACAACTTAATAGCTACATCGACTTACGGCGTTCCGCTCGAAAACCGCCAGTTTTAATCTGTCAGGAATCGTCACGTGGTCGGTGCCCCTTTGGGGCATCGTGCGCGTGTTCTGACAGGGGCTTGGCGGTCCCTCGAGCGGCACTAACGGCGGTGTCCCTTTTTTATGCACTTTAAGCCATGGGGATATGCCGGGGACTCTTCTTGATTCTTAAAGGGAGCATCATATGGAAAAGCAATACTGGGTGAAACGCGAAGACAAGATACACGGTCCATATTCGGGAAGCAAACTGAAGAAGCTCGCGGGCGAGGGGAAGATCGGCCCAGGCGATTTGATTTCGACAGACAAACGAGCCTGGCTACTTGCAGAAATGGTCCGTGGGCTATCCTTGCGTACAACGGTGAAATCGCAGCAAACTGGCGTTACAGCCCCGCCACCTTTAGAAGTGTCGCCGAGGACCAAAACCGCTTCACGTGCTTATCGGCAGCAAACGCCTTCGACCGAAGATGCGCAACAACTCCAGTCGCGATTATCGCGCACCAAGTGGGTTGTAATTGGCGTTGCCGGGATTGCTGTCATTGGGCTCGCCGTTGCTGTCGCAATTTGGTGGCGGACGCCTCCGGGTACGCCCACAGCCTCCAAAGAACCCGTTCAATCGAATGAGAACGTGCAAAACGCGGTTCCCTCACCTCAGAAGCCAAGCGGCACTCGAACTACCCCAGCCCCCACCACACCGAAGGTTGCCGCCAAGCCTCTTGACAGGCGTAAGAGTTCACCTCCAGCAGCAATACCCGCGTCTATGAAGAAGATGCCGAAGGAAAAGAAGGCCATTGAGAAGAAGCCTATAATCACGGTGGAACAGTTCAAGGCCGCATCCGCTGATTTTCGAACGTATACGCGGAGTATGGAATGGCTGGAGAACGAAACCATCAGTCGTACTCTCGCATTACTTCTCATGTACGGCCGCAGCGACAAGTATGAGCAAGCCGAAGCACATGGGCAGGCTTCAGTCAGGAGCCTGTTTGAGCACACAGCGACCAGCAGAAAGGCCCTACGTGGACGTTGCTTCTACCTTGATGTCTCATCTAAGAGTGACTATCCGGTTTTTGTACACGACTGGAGCAGAGGAAAGGCGACTGTTACGGTAACTGCGCCATTTGAAGCCCGAGGGGGCGGCGGTGGTTTGTCCACATTCGCTTTCCATCAATACGAAGATCCGCTTGGAGATCTCTACAGCTCTTCAGGATTCGGAGTCCTCCTAAAGAATGGAAAGTTGCAAACAAATAACAGACGGATTTTTCGGGGTCAGCTGGTTAATCCGCCGATTTGCAGCAGTGAGGCTATGGCTTTGGCTAAGAAAGGATTCGTGATTTACGCGGAGAAACAGCCGTACACGTACATCAAACTACCGCGTGTCGATATCTCCGCAGAGCAAGCGGATCGCTACAGCATCAAGAAGGGAGGTGGGCTCCTGGCGCGAATCTACTTCACCGGTCTGTACTATGCCGGACCGATGGGAGTTGACCCCCGCTTGGCCCGGAAGATCAAATACTTCCACTTGAATCGAGTAAGACAGCGGGGATCGGCCCAGATGGAGAACGCTGCCAAATGGGGGATGGGGGGCGGCACAGCTCAGCAACCCAACGTGTTCGTTACGACTCTTCCCGACCCGACTGATTATGTACGGGCCGATGTCGTTGCAATCGAAGTGCGGACACCCGAGGGTGCCCTTCTTGCCAAAGTGGATATTGGAACAAAAGCATGCAGCAATCTGACACCGGCTAGCGTCGCCAAGCAAACCGCTGCCGTTGCTCGAAACGCAGCTACGGGCGGAGCTAGCGAACGAGCGAGTACGGAAACGAAGGCAAGTCCGCGTAGGGAACTCGTCCTAGATATTGGCAAGAGTGTTGCAATTAAGCTGGTGAGTATCCCTGCTGGAAAGTTCGTGATGGGGTCCTCGAATCGCGAAGCTGGCCACAAGAGGGACGAAAGTCCTCGGCATACGGTGATGATAAGTAAGACATTCTATATGGGTATAACGGAAGTGACGCAGGAACAGTATGAACGCGTGATGGGCAAGAATCCCAGCAAATTCAAAGGCCCGCAGAATCCAGTGGAATGTGTATCTTGGAACAATGCAACGGCATTTTGTAGGGCTTTGTCGAAGAAGACTGGACGGACGGTTCGTCTGCCTACGGAAGCCCAATGGGAATACGCTTGTCGCGCAGGCACGACAACCCGATTCAGCTTCGGCGACAATGACAGGGAGCTGTCCGCATACGGATGGTGTAGTGCTAATAGTGCGGGCGAAACCCATCAGGTCGGCCAGAAAAAACCGAACAAGTGGGGACTTTATGACATGCACGGCAACGTGTGGGAATGGTGCCTTGACTATTACGAATGGAACTTTTACGCACGCAGGAGGAATGTGAATCCTGAGAATATCATAGCGGCCAAGTATCATATTCTACGCGGAGGGTCGAGAATTAGCACTCCCATCAACTGCCGCGCTGCTTTGCGGAACAAATATCCCCCCGGTAGCCGCAACAACAACTTGGGATTTCGTGTGGTAGTTACGTCCGGTCCAGGCGTGAACTGAAGTCATTTAATCCTTTGCTTAAGCAAGATAAGCCGTATACGGTTATCCATGGCTTCGAAAGAAACTCGTGGGCGGCGCTCGAAAGGCGCCGCCCACGATTACGTTATTCTTAGCTATGCCGTAATCCACCTTTGACAAGCCTTATCACCGACCATAGCGCTTACCACGTACGGATATCCGCCGGAGCATTGAAAACAGCTGTAATGTAAACAATTGTTTACACTCGCCTCCTCGGGCTATCTTCCGGAAACGGAAGATAGCGTGGCAAGCAGCCTGCCCGGTTTCGACGCTCGTTAGGCTTTACCCAGCACCACCCCTGACGGACGACAGGACTGCATGCGATGCTTCAAGTATGGGGCGAAGACTCAATAGATTATTGGACAAACGTGCTGAGTCGTTAGGCGTGATTATGAACTGTCATCTGATTCTTCGTATTCGTTGATGTCGAGCATAGACGTAACGCAATCTGCCTCGCTCACGTAATATTGCTTATCCGTGTGAAACCATATTCCGATCTCGTTCCTCTTCTCGAACATCTCCTCTGTCAACTCCACTGCGTTTCCAAACGCAATCTCTTCTCGCGTTGCCAGCCCACACATCCATGCAATGTGACCGCATCGGAACTGACAGCGTTCCGGCTGCTCTTCGTTCCCCATAACGAAGTCCAGGACAAGTTTTTTGGCTTTATCTTTGGAGCGTTCTGAGCAATAGAAGTACTGAAAATAGCCCACCGCCTGCCACGTCCCTGTAGCCCCTTCTCGGGGAGGCATTGCTCTTGGCACATCGAAGTCCACTTGGATGTCCACACTATAGGATTTCATAAGTTTCTCTGTTCATAACGTCTAAGCTCAGCGGCGCGGTCTTTTCGCGTCCGCTGCAGCGTCTTGTGTAGGCCCAGCATGGGCGCGAACTACTGGGGTTAAAGTCCCCTGTTCGGGAACGGGCTCATGCATGAACATAGACAAGGCACTAGACGAAGGCAACTGCATTTCGGCTACGAAAGGCAGGAAGGAACCCGCGACCCTATGCTACTTCCCGAAATACAGCCCAGAATGTCTCCCGCACAAAACCAGCAATGTGTCGGCGACGAGTATCCGCGGGCTCCGGCACTGCGGTGCGTTTCGACCTCGACGGCGACGGGCGGGCACAGAGTTGGCCCTGGGTCAAGCCAACCACGGGCATACTCGTTTGGGACCCCAGCGGGCAAGGGCGAATTACATCGGGGCAACAGTTGTTCGGCTCGGTGACGATCTGGATGTTCTTCAAC
>JABGPF010000372.1 GCA_018645065.1 Phycisphaerales bacterium | reverse complement strand
AGTAGTACCACTTTTATGGGTAACAGGCACGCACGCTGAAAGTGTGAAGCAATTGAGAAGGTGGTCGGCTGCTCGGTCGGGATATCCAGACGGGTGCTGGCGCCAGCTTGGCGCGGATCAGGCGACGTCGTTTGGGGTTCCGGGGTCGGTACGGTTGGAGGCAGGCGGGGGGCTTATTCGAATAATGTTCCGGATGAGTCGTCTGGGATGTATCCGTTATCGTGGAAGTATTGGATGGCTTCGTTGGTCGAGCTGAAGACCCTGGTCGCGGTCTCAGTGATGAAGGGTGACGGCTCGGCGTCGGGCTTCCAGATTACGAAGACTTCCCGAGTGGCTTCGTGTGCGTGTTGGAGTTCGCGTTCTACTCCGCTGGACAGGCCTGGGCGGCCGTCGGGCAGTGCGGGGACGAGGGAGACTATCATATCGGCCTGGTCGATCAGCTTGAAATCGCGGGCGTAGATCTGCCCGTCGATGTCGGCGATGATGTCGAGCAGTTGTGCGGTGTCGAGGGTGACTCGCTGTCCGGGCGGTCCGGTTTCTACTGATCGCAGGCCATTTTGAGCGGCATCGATCGCTGTTGCGGTGAGGTATTTTTCCTCCAGATCGCCCGGATCGAAGCAGGTGAAGCAGCGTTTCAGTTCGCGTCGGAAGCAGTCGATTTCAGCCATCAGATCGGGCATGTCCATCACGTGCGACATTGGGAAGCTGATGTACGCGTTCTTTTTCTGCGGGCGGAAGATGAGGTCTACGATCGCCTGTGCGGTGCTGTGGTCTTCACCGACTGCCATTATGTAGCAGCACCCGTGTCCGCGGACGATTTGGCTTATCAGTTCGGTGGCCAGGATCTCTTCCTCGCGCCAGACCATTATGTCTTTGAGGGTGTGGTCGAGGTGCCCGTCTCGGGTGAGTCTGTGG
Source organism: Phycisphaerales bacterium (assembly GCA_018645065.1). Taxonomy (GTDB): domain Bacteria; phylum Planctomycetota; class Phycisphaerae; order SM23-33; family SM23-33; genus BS750m-G57. Next base: position 4,037 of record JABGPF010000372.1, on the reverse strand, counting down.
TGTATCCGGTCGACATTATCGACCATTACGATGTATAGGTCGGCGTCGAGTTCGCCCATGAGGTCGTGGTCGAAGGCTGCGAAAAGTCCGTGTCGCCAGCGGAATGTGGCGTGGGTGTTGACCAGCACGTTTGGTTGGGATTTGCTGGCGGCCAGCACGTCTTTGAACACGCTTCGGCGCAGGGAGTTCAGTCGCGACAGGGGCAGGTCGAGTATTCGTCCGGGCACTACGTCCGGGGCTTCTGCGTACATCATGTCGCCGATATTGCAGGTTGTCAGGTCGAATCCCTGCTCAGAGGCGAGTGCTGATACGCGTGCGATAAATGATTTTTTGTCGAGCCCGACTTGTCCTGTTACGACTACACGCATGGTAATACTCTTGCGGCCTTGCGGCGATTTTATGAGAGTTCAGTTTGTTGGATTGCGATGGCGGCGGGGGCTTGTGTTTACGTTCCAGCCGGTTTGGGCGTTGCTGCTTTGGCGCGTCTTTCCAGTAGTTTCGCTACTCTCGCGTGGAGATCCTTGAGCTCTTTTTCCAGGCCTTCGGATTTGGTTTTGTAGAAGTCTCGCTCGATGGCGGCGGCTTTGAGGACCTTCAGGTCCTGGGCCTGCATGTCGGACGTTAATTTTTGCAGTTTGAGGTCGCTTTTGAGCTTGGTGACGCTGGTGTTGTCTTTGCGCAGCTTGGTGTTTTCGTTTTCGATCATATCTAGTCGATCGCGAAGCGTTGATATCTGGCGTCGGAGCTGAGCGTTTTCCTGCTGGGGCGTGAGTTCCGGTTGATCGACCAGGGCTGTAGGCCCGGGCGCCGGTTGAGTGGTCGCCGCACTGGAGCCAGGCCATTTCATTTTCCACTGGTTATCGCAGCCGGCGGACGTAAAGACCGCTGCTGCACACATGATAATGATTAATGTTCGCATAAGCGGAGCATACCTTCGGTTATGGGTCAATGCAAGAGGGAACGGCGTTACGTCGTTCGATCCCAAATTATTTGGCCGGTTTGGTTTTCAGTGCTTTGTTGATTACTTCGTCCAGGTTGCTGCGGGCGTTGTTCGATACGATTCTTCCGTCTCTTCCGATCACCCAGACCGCGGGTATTCCGGTGACCCCGTATTTCTTGCCCGTCGGATCGTCCCAGTATTTACCGCTGTATGTGTGGGTCCAGTTGAGATTGTGTTTCTTTACAAACTTGGTCAGCATATCCCTGCTGTCGGACCGATCGAAGCTGATACCGATAATCTCTACGCCCTTGGATTTGTATGTCGCGTAGGTTTGTTTCAGGCGCGGCAGCGACTGGATGCAGGGTCGGCACCACGTGGCCCAGAAGTCTATAACGAGTACCTTGCCCAGCATGTCGTCGGGTAGCGTTAGTGTGGTTGCGTCGAGTTTGGTTAGTGTGGCTCGGAACAGCGGGCGCCTTCCGATGCTCAGTAGGAATGCGGTGATTCCCGGCGTGTCGGCGTGGTCTTTTTCGAGTATTGCGGCCAGTTCGTCTTGTAGTTTTGTGAGCTTGGCGAGCCCGGCCATGATCGTGCCTCGGATCACGGCGGTGGTTTTGGCGGTCGTTTTGCTGTGGCGTTTCATGTAGGCTCTGATCTGCTTTTCGGCGTCTTTTGCGATACTTCGCGGGCTCGGCGCGATCTTCCAGCGAGTGATTATGAAATCGGCTTGAGCTTTCAATTTCGCCGAAGCCGGAGCCTTCATTATCCTGCCTGCGATTCCGAGCAGTTGGGCTTTGTGCGCCGAACTTGGGGCGGTTTCCTGGAGGAAACCGGCGGCTTCGAGCATCATGCCTCGGGCGTGCGAGAGGTTTTGTGCGCCGGGATATTCGGACTCTGCAGACAGCCCAAGTTTGATTACCTCGAGTGTCTGTTTGGTCATTATTTCGATGAATTCGGCTTGTGAGGTGGGGCGAGCTTTCGGGCGGAAGTTGGCGTTCATCTTTGCCAGGAGAGTCTGTGGCACTTCCTTGTTCGCAGCGGCAGCGGCGGCGGAGGCGTTTTCGGGCGAGCCGACAACGACGATAAACGAGATTAGACTAACCGTCAGCAGGCAAATGGTCAGGCGTTTATGGTCAGGCATTGTCTATTCCTTTCTTCAATGTTATTCGAACATTGCGGGCTATTATAGCAATCAATCAGGCCTCTGACAGTATGTCGGCGAGAATTGTGTTCGAAACCAGCATGGCCCGAGGCGCTATTCTAATCCGCTGTCGATCCATAAGCATAGCTCCCATATCGCAATAACGCTGTATTGTCGCGCCAAACGCCTCTACCGGGTCAATCCCGAATCGCTGAGCGAATTGTTGGCGATCAACGCCCTGGGTCATCCGCAATGCGAGCATTATGGTTTCGCCCATTTCGGCCCGTCCGGTTAGTTTTTCCGATTCGGCGGGAGGGGGCTGGTCGTTTTCGATCGCACGGATATAGGCTTTAATGTCCGGTTTGTTCGTTCGCCTGACGCGGTCGATATAGCTGGCGGCCGCCGGACCGAGCCCAAGATAAGACTCATTCCGCCAGTAAGTTAAATTGTGCTGGCATTGCATGCCCGGCGCGGCGAAATTGGATATTTCGTACTGCTCGAGTCCGGCTGCTGCGGTAGTTTGGACCGCTGCGTTATAGCAGTTTGCCTGGTCAGCTTCGTCCATTTCGACAAACTCACCGCTGTCTCTCAGGCGTCCGATCGGCGTGTCGCTTTCCACCGTTAACGCGTAGCAGCTAAGGTGCTGGGGCTCCAGGGCCAGCGCCTGGTCCAGCGAATATCGCCACGAGTCGAGGTTCTGGCCCGGTGAGGCGTATATCAGGTCCAGCCCGAGCCGCTGGTGGCCCGCATCGCGAAGTGTCCGCCAGGCGGTGGCGATTCGATCGGGATCGTGGATTCTGCCCAGTGCGGTAAGCTCTTTCTGGACGAACGACTGGGCTCCGAGGTTAACTCGATTGACCCCGGCGTGGTGCATTATTTTTGCGGTTTGGTCTGTTATCGAGGACGGGTTGGCTTCGACGCTGAATTCAGTTTGTTCGTTGCGATATTGGCCCAATGTGTCCAGAAGTTCAGCCAGCAGGGGCGGGGCTAGAGATGTCGGGGTTCCGCCTCCCACGAAGATACTGCTGAGCGGGAGGGTAAGTTTTTTTTCATTACTCTTGAGTTCCAGGCAGATTGCCTTAACGCACGCCTGGGCCAAATCGCGGGTGTCGGCGAGGGAATAAAAGTCACAATACCCGCATTTACTAGCGCAAAACGGTATGTGCACGTAGATCGCGCCGACTGCTGGGTTGGGCGTTGGGTTTATTTTACTGTCTAAGCTTTGGGCTTGCATTGGATAGTTTGCCTAATTATGCTTGCATGAAGTCTTAAGGATTATACAATAATCCGATATCCGCCACACGGACTTTGGGATGTGGCTTTCGTTTCGGTTGTTAGGATAGACAGAGGATCCCCAATGGATGTTAATCTTGTAATGTTCAAGCCGGATGGTCAGCGTAAGGATTTCCCGCTGACCAACACCGTTTCCGTGATCGGACGAGGCGAAGAGTGCGAGTTGCAAATACCGCTGCTCAACGTTTCCCGACGCCACTCAGAGATACGCATTGACGGTGACGTCATACGCATCAAAGATCTCGCGTCCAGCAATGGCACGTATCTCAACAATCAACGGATAAGCGAAGGCGAACTATCTGCTGGCGATCGCCTGTCGATAGGCCCGATCGTTTTCACCGTTCAGGTTGACGGTCAGCCCGGTGAGGTCGCGCCGATCAAGAGCGACGCCGGACAAGTGATCGCCGAAGGCTCTTCGATTGACGGTCCCACCGTTATCACCGAAGACGTCGCGATAGAACTCGATCCGATTCCGGTTGAAGCAGTCGAACCGGCTCCTGCTTCTGCGGCGCCGGCAGCACCTGCTCCCGCACCGGAAGTAGTTGAAGTAGTAGAAGTGCTGGAGCCTGCACCGGCTCCCGCTCCTGCTCCCGCACCGGCGCCAGCGCCCGCACCGGCCGCAGAGCCAGAAGAACCGGTCGATCCGATCTCCGCACTGGAAGC
>JABGPF010000371.1 GCA_018645065.1 Phycisphaerales bacterium | reverse complement strand
TTGGGACAAATTGGACCTGAACGTTTTTTACTGCCTCAACGGTTCGCTAATGCAACCCGGACCCTGGCGAGACACCCTGGCGGTGGCGAACAATAGATTATTCGATCTGGTCCCCGCTGTGCTTATGGTTACGATCTACTCGTTTTTCATCTTTGCGGGCACTAAAGAAGAAATGCGGAAGCGAATTACCCTGGGCGTTTTCCTGTCAATTTACATGATGGCAAGCACCCAAATAATGTCGCAAGGCGTATTCATGTTCGACCGCCGGAGCCCGACACACGCCAAAAGCGTTTCCCCGTCGATCAGGATTTCAAAACTTTACTCATGGAAGTTGAAAGACGCATCAAAAAACTCTTTCCCCGGAGACCATGCAAGCGTCCTATTGATAATCACCGGATTCATCTGCTTCTATACTCGTAAAAAACGCTACGCTATCCCCGCCGTTATCACCGCGATTATCTTCGCCCTACCGCGAGTATTCTCCGGTGGGCACTGGGCCTCAGACATACTAATAGGAAGCGGATCGACAGCTCTTATCTTCCTGCCAATCGCGTTCTACACGCCATTCACCGATAAATGCCTCGCCAAGCTCGAAAACCCCGTGAATAAATCCTGCGATTTTCTGGCGAAATTCATCCCCGCGTTAAAATCCGACTGAGTAAGTTTGGCGTAATGCAAAGAACACGCCTAGCATGACACCCAAGACGATCAGCGGTATAAGCAGGTTGCTCGCCGGGAGCACAGGCGTCTCTTTTTTGGCGGACGGGGAACCTGAATCGGAAAACGCTTTGTACACAAACGCAAAGAAAAGCTCCGAAACGACAATCGCATAAAACGGACCGATCATCAAGACAGCGAGCCCCCCTCCAAGACCATACGGATCAGAATAACACCGCACCACCGAAATGAAGCCTATTAAAGCAGCTATAACCGCGCCTGCGATTATATATCGGCTTCCGAACTTCGCTATCTCGGCATAGCGAGGGTTTGGCGCCAATGGGCTGAACGCAAGACAAACCAATGATGCCGGAATGAACCTTATAAAGTCAGCCCCGTACGAACCGAGCAGCATGAAGAAACATATCCCAAAAACAAACGCGATTGTAGGAATATGCAGGTAGATCATCGCATCACTGCTAGCCGAGATCGTCCCAGCAAGAAGAAACGAAACTCCCGCCGTGGCGATAGTGCGGCATACGGAAAATTTGTAGGTCACCTTTTTGTTCATGGTCTGCCCTTTTTGAAATATAACGTATTACAGGCCCCAGTTGTACGCCCCAGGTCAGGCAGGGTCAACGCTCCTACAATAATCCTGACAGTTTCCCAGTCAGGAAACTGTTGGTGATTGTTCGTCTCTGCGATACAATTGACCGCTGAACTTTGCGCAGCGATGCTGAATAACAGGAGCTTATAATGCGACGATGGTGTGCGATAATAATTATTGGTCTGCTTGCAGGTCTGCTTGTCCCGTGCGACGCCAAAGCGGCGGCAAAGACCAAAAAAAATAAAAACAAAACCAAAGTCAAAAAGGTCCGCAAGGCCAGACCGAAAAAAACGCCAAAAGCGACGGTCGCAGTCAATACGCCTCAGTCGCTTCGCATGGCGATTGAAGATATGACCAAAACGTTCGGAGCCAAATACCCCAAAGGCGCCGAATATCTCAAACGCCTGGACAAGATCGACCCAAGCGACCAAACCGCCCTGGACGCCCTGGGGCGTGAAGCTATGCTGGCTAACCCCCTGCTGAATTTCGACAAGCTTATCGTGCGTCGCACCGCCGATCTGGGCCTGCCGTCGAACTGGCAGAGCAACTCCAGCATCCGCAAGGCCAAATTCGATAACGAAATCGCCACACTCTCGCCGATCAACCCGTCCGGCAAGCTGACAACGCTGCATCGCCCCGAACGCACAAGCGACTTCGTGGGCGATATCGACCTGCACTTCGACGCGGGCAAAATGCTGTTCTCGCGTTCCGGCCCGACTGGATGGGACATCTGCGAGATCAACGCCGATGGCTCATCCCTGCGCAAACTGCCCCTGATCGCAGCCAAAACCGTGGACAACTACGACGCATGCTACCTACCCGACGAAAACATTATCTTCACCTCCACCGCCCCAATGATCGGCGTACCGTGTGTCGGCGGTAATTCGCCGGTAACGAACATCTACCACCTCACCACCAAAACCGGGGCCATCCGCCGCCTGACATTCGAGCAGGACCACGACTGGTACCCCGCGATGATGAACTCCGGACGCGTGATGTACCTCCGCTGGGAATACAGCGACATCTCGCACGCCTACAGCCGCATCCTCTTCTCCATGAACCCCGACGGTACCGACCAGGTCGCATACTACGGAAGCAACTCGTACTGGCCCAACGCAATGTTCTACGCTCGCGAAATCCCCGGCCAGGCGGGCAAGTTCGTCGCGATCGTATCGGGCCATCACGGACTGAAGCGAATGGGCGAGCTGGTGCTCTTCGACGCAGCCAAGGGTCGCCACGAAGCCGACGGCGTGGTCCAGCGCATACCTGGGCGTGGTAAAAAGGTCGAACCAGTTATCCTCGACAATCTCGCAGGCAAGGCCCCGACGCTCTTCCTGCACCCGTTCCCGCTGAGCGATAAATACTTCCTGACCGCAGCACAAGTCAGCAGGCAGTCGAAATGGGCGATCTACCTGGTCGATGTATTCGACAACATCACGCTCGTAAAGAACGACCCGACCCACCACCTGGTGGAACCCCTTCCCCTGACGAAAACCACCCGCCCGCCGGTCCTGCCAAGCCGTATCGACCCGACTCGCAAAGATGCAGTCCTGCAAATCACTGACATCTACACAGGCGGCGGGCTTAAAGGCGTACCGCGAGGAACGATCAAGAAGCTCCGCATTTTCACGTACAGCTTCGCCTATCACGGTATGGGCGGACAAGGCAACCGCGTGGGCACAGATGGCCCGTGGGACGTTAAGCGGATCGTAGGCACCGTACCGGTCGAGCCCGACGGATCAGCGATGTTCCGAGTGCCTGCCAACACGCCGCTTTCGCTGCAACCGCTCGATTCGGACGGAAAAGCAGTCCAGCGAATGCGAAGCTGGCTTACCGCCATGCCGGGCGAAACGCTATCGTGCGTAGGATGCCACGAACGCCAGGGAACCGTCCCAACGGCAACTGGAAAACGCCCGCTAGCCCTGAAACGCAAACCCTCAGAAATCACCCAGTGGTACGGGCCGACACGCGGATTCAGCTTCGACCGCGAAGTGCAAACACCCGTGATCGACAAATACTGCATCGGATGCCACAACGGCAAGCCGCGCAAAGATGGAAAATCACTGCCCGACCTCACGCTCAAGCCCAAAGAAGCTCGCGGGTTTAAAATCATGCTCGGGCGCAATCGCAAATGCAACTTCACGCCGTCGTACTGGACGCTGCGCAGCTACGTGCGGTCGACGAACGAGGCCGACATTCACATGCTCCTGCCGTATGAGTTCAGCGCAGATTCGGCAAAACTCATCCGCATGCTCCGCAAAGGACATCACAACGTAAAGCTCCCACCGGAAGCATGGGACCGCCTGATCACCTGGATCGATCTGAGCGCACCATACTACGGGACGTGGAGCGAAAACGTGGGCAAAGCCAAGGTCGACAGAACCCGCACCACCCGCAAAGACCTGCTGAAACTCTACGCCAACATCGACGACAACCCCGAAGAAATCTTCAACCTGACAACTCCCCCAACCGCGCCGGTAATGCCCGCTCCGGAGAAACCGCGACTGGACAAGGCGCCGAAGATCGCCGGATGGCCTTTCGACGCTGCCGAAGCCAAAAAACGCCAAGCCGCAAGCGGCGCCAAAACGCAGCAGACTATCGAACTAGCTGACGGTGTGAAACTCGTAATGACGCTCATCCCCGCCGGTGAGTTTGTCATGGGCGACGCGGCCGGTCATCGAGACGAAACGCCCGCGGCGGTGAAAATCGCCAAACCGTTCTGGATGGGAACACTCGAAGTAACCAACGCCCAGTTCGCCCTGTTCGACCCGACTCACGACAGCCGCATCGAAGCCTACCCGGGCAATAATTTCTCGGTGAAGGTTCGCGGCGAGTTGGTAAACGCGCCGGACCAACCGGTCTGCCGAATCTCGCAAACCCAGGCCGTTGCGTTCTGCAAATGGTTGAGCAAGAAAACCGGTAAGAAGTTCGCCCTGCCCACCGAGGCCCAGTGGGAATACGCATGCCGCGCCGGAACGGCCAGCGCGATGAACTTCGGGGCGCCCGGCGACGATCACAGCGGCCAGGCCAATCTGGCTGACATGACGTGCGCGAAGGTGTGGCATTGGGTTCATCCGGGCGGTAGCAAGTTCAACGACAAGGTTTTCGCCAGTGCGAAAGTGGGCACATACGCCCCGAACGCCTGGGGCCTGCACGACATGCACGGTAATGTGGCTGAGTGGACATGCTCGCCCTACCCGTTATCGACTGACAAGATGGCGATTCGCGGCGGATCATGGAACGACCGCCCCAAGAACGCCCGCTCAGCGACCCGCCAATCCCTCCGCAAGCACGAACGAGCCTACGACGTAGGCTTCCGAGTGATCCGCCAACCCTAAACCCGCACACCGTTGCCGTGCGCCGTTGTCATAAATCACCGTTATTCTAGCTCTGGAAATAGCTTAACACACCATGATCTAGTACTGTGCCCCTCGGACCCTATTGCTAGCTTTGCGAATCGTCTTCTTGCGGTATTACCTCAACCAGCCCCTCTTTAGATACTACTATCGCCTGAGGATATTGTTTCAGCAGTTCCCTTGGCGACAAGCTGCTCTGCTCAAACTCATCTGCCGCGCCCTCTTCAGTCAATCCGATATTAGTGAGTACATACTGATCATCAGTTCCCCCGCGAGGTCCTGATGATCAGTATGTACTCACTAATATCGGAACTACACCTGATTCGGGAGCAATTGACATGAATGACATGAAAATCAAAT
>JABGPF010000370.1 GCA_018645065.1 Phycisphaerales bacterium | reverse complement strand
CCTGTTTAATTGCGTCATAGGGGAAAGGCCACAGTGAAATGGGCCTTATCATTCCAACCTTCAAGCCCTTTGCTCGAACGGATTTGATGGCGCCTTTGGCGATTCTCGCCGATATCCCAAACGCCACAACCGTCATTTTCGCATCTTCGGTCATGTAGGATTCATAAGCGGTTTCGTTCTTTTTGATCAACTGATATCTTCTGTACAAGCTCCAGTTGATCTCTTCGAGTTCCATGGGATTGGAGGTGAAGGTCTTTACGATTTTGCTGGAGCGGCCTTTGGCGCCTCGCAGGGCGTCGCTTCTGACCGGAAGAACAGCGGGGGCTTTATGCTTGAATTCGACCGGTTCCATCATCTGCCCGAGCATCCCGTCGCCCAGGATCAATACCGGTACTCTGTACTTTTCGGTCAGATCGAAGGCCTTGTGGGTCAGGTCGGCCAGTTCCTGCACCGATGCGGGCGCCAGAACGATGGTTCTGTAATCGCCATGTCCGCCTCCGCGCGTTGACTGGAAGTAGTCCGACTGAGCTGCGATGATGCTTCCCAGGCCCGGTCCGCCGCGCGACATGTTGACAATAACCGCCGGAAGCTGACAGGCCGCGATGTAGGAGATTCCCTCCTGCTTGAGGCTGATACCGGGGCTGGAGGATGAAGTCATCACTCTTACTCCGGCCGCCGCGGCGCCGTGGACCATGTTGATCGCCGAAACTTCACTTTCGGCCTGCACGAATGCGCAACCCTTTTTCGGGCCAAGATTCGCGGCCATATACTCGGTGAGCTCGTTTTGGGGCGTAATGGGATACCCAAAATAGCACTGGCAGCCGGCTCGTATCGCCGCCTCTGCAATCGCCGTGTTACCGTACATTAATACTTTACTCACGATACACCTCTATCACCACCTCGGGGCATACCACAGCACAGGTGGTGCATCCGGTGCACTCGCCGTTGTCTGTGAAAGCCGCAGGCAAATAACCGCTTGCATTTAATTTCTCAGCGTGGGTAATTACATTCTTTGGACAAAAAGCCATGCAGATTTCACACCCCTTGCAAGGCTTCTGGTCAATTTCAATGTATCCTTTTTTCATATTTAAACCTATGCCTTTGAAAGCAGCTGTTTTACGTCCGTCAAACTTCACATAAGGGTCAAAGAAGACAAATCTGTCCCTTTCGGGCGCTAAACTATGCCAAAAAAACGCTCGAATGTCAAGGATATCTCGCCCTCAGCACCGTTATCGGGTGTGGCTAGCTTTCCTTGCAAGCAAGATTCTCATATTGTTCGGGGTGTCTGACGGTTTTGATTTCGACACAGAGACTCAGAGGCTCAGAGAACGGCAAGGGCAAAGGCGTTTTTTTTTTTATTATGGCGAAAAAACGACAACAGAGAAAGATCTTTGCGGTTGCCGTTGCCGTTCTCTGAGCCTCTGTGTCGAAAAACTGTTTATCCGTTAAGCACATTCTTCGTACAGATATTCTTGCCACGACGAAAGTAGGGAATTACTCCACCAGGAATATCTTGCTCGGTCCGATTGGGACTCCATCGGTGTAGTCAACTATGAGCAGGGCGTCGTTGTACATGCGCACCTTGTCGGCGATTACCCGAAAGGCGAATTCGCTGCCGTTGCTGTCGAGCACCAGGCGATTTCCGGGGTAGTAGGACGTTCCGGAAATGTCTATATTACCGTTGCTGTAAATGAAAGCGTCGTTGTTGTTGCTGGGAGATTGAAATATGGAAATGCCCGCGAAGTCGCCCGTTTCGGGAGGGGTTATTTCAACTGTTCCGTTGCTGTCGACAAACATGGCGCTGTTGGAGTTTTGGTTATTGACGATTATCAGGGTGACGTTTTGCCCGTACAACTGGGCGTTGCTGAGGATTTGCAGCCCCACGCCGTCCAGAATGTACATGCCGGGATTGAGAGTCAGTCGAGAATTACTGTCAAGTAGGATACCTCCTGAATAATAGCCCGGGTTGGCGGTTTCCCTATCGTCGTCATACACGCGGAGGCTGCCAAGGTCTGGGCCCAGCGGTGGAATCGACAGGCCCGCCAGCGGATCGGATATCCGGGAGGAGCCTTCCTCGACGACGTCCACAGCGTCGATACTTGCGTTCGATCGGAGCTCCGCTCCGCCAGCGATGCTTAACCAGTCGGCCTCGATTTCCGAGTTGCTGTCCATGTACAGCGCTTCACCGTGAGATGAGTTCACCTGGACTCCGCCATTTATAACCCTGATGCGCGAATTGCTGTCCATGTCCAACGCCCGCGGATCGTAGCGGTTCAGGACTATTATCGCCGCATCGCCTCGACCGGTCTGGACCATGGCGATTGCGCTGCGTTCGATGTTTATGGTGTTCACGCCGAAGATCGGTCCGAAGAGCAGCGGTAGCGGTCCGCCTAATGAGCCTTCGGTCCGTCGGCTTACGACTTTCACGGCGTTGGGGTTTTGCAGGTCAGGGGTGAACGTGCGTGCCTGGCGGTCATAAATCCCAACGACGATATCGCCATCCGATGAGTTTGCGGGGTTCAGTCTCAACAGAATCGTTTCGGCTGACGCATAGTTCATGCTTCCGACTGCTTGCGCCGTTGATTGAATAACATCTAGTTCCTCGCCCAGTTTCTGCGCGGCGGCCAGGCTGGCGGCATCGGCTGCGTCCTGGAGTTGTCGGCCAGTCATGTAGCCTAATCCGGTATCTATGATTAGTCCTGCAAGCCCTATGACCATGATCATCACGAGGATCGCCCAGAGCAACGTCGTCCCTCGCCGCCACCGCAGCGAGTTATGATTGTGTGCCCCGTTTTTCCGTGAAAACGGACTCAGCAGTTTGTCCGACATCAGAATACCTTCTTTCTGTCAGATGTGATTGTCACTACAGAATGTTACCCAGCCACGCCGCTGGCTGCGGATAACATATTTTAGACAGGTTTTGACAACAAAAGCGGAACTGCTTTGCAGAAAAGCCTGACCGTTAGGTCCGCAAAGACCGCGTAGCTTTTCTACATCGCAGGTCAGAGCTGTTTTATCTTATTGTGTAGTCGTTAGTTAACGGTCTTGTTTGCTTCTGTTATTTGTCCGAGGTTAACTTTACCCGCGTGTATGGGCTGGAGATGGCTGTGGTGTATTCTTTGTTGTTGATGGTTATGGTCTTTTGGTGGTTGCTGAAAATGTCAATGCAGTTGGCGTTCTTGTCGAGGTCTATTTCGACGGTCCAGGCCTTTTTTGCCTTGTCGCGGGTCATGTCCTTCCAGTTCTTCTCGGGTATCATGTTCGTAAGGTAGGTTGAACTGGCGTCCGGACCGCGATCGTATATCCAAAAGATTCTACCGCTGCTTTCTTCAGAACCGGGCTTGAATGTGACCGTTACTTTCAGCTTGCCGCCGTCGTTCTTCGTCGAAACAGTCGGCGGGGTGAGCATCGGCTTGTTTGCGCCAATGAAATGATTCAGAACAAACGCAGCACGGTTCGATTCTTTCAAATTGGCTCGGAGCCCTCGTTTTCCATGGCCGCTGTTGGCTGCGTTATAAACCGGAACGTCCGGGGCGTTCATCCCGCCCCATATCCCGTCGTAGGAGACCATATCGTGAGTTCCGGGCTGAAACAGGAACTCGGCGCCGCGAGCCTGCAGCTTCTTGACGTTTCGGGAGATGAAGAGATAGTCGGCCAGTTTTTCGGCGAAATCCTGAAGCTGTTTCGGCGTCTTGCCCGCCGCCAGAGCGCCCTTTTTCATGCTCGGGCCGGCCAGTCCGCCTAGCCAACCTCCGCCTGCGGGCCTTCTTCTCCTTCTTCGACCGGTCGGGGCGGGCTTTTTCCCGGCCTGGGCCTTATTGTATGCGTCCAACCGGGCCAGCGCGGCGGGATTTGAAAGACGCACGTCAGAAGCATATATCGGGCAGACCACACCGAACGCCGCCGTCACTCGCTGGTCATTTATCAGGGTGATCGCAGAGGTTTCTCCCACCTTCGAAAAACCGTAGACCAGAACCTTGCCCTTTGTGAAATGATCCTTCTCGGCGTAGGCGGCGGTAATGGCTCGCATGAACGTAGCCGGCCAGATCCAGAAGTTCCGATAGCGGGGGTCGAGGGTCTTATTGAACAGTTCGTCTCTTGACCTCTTCAGGTCGCCGGGAAGGTTACCGATGTGTGTTTTCACGAGTCCCACGCCGGCTTGGATCAGATCGCTGTCAGTCTCGCGCATCTGCATATCGCCGCCCGATCCGCCGCTGGTGAGGCAGAAGCCTTTAGCTTTCTTGTCGGCAGGGACGGCGAACTGGACCTTAACGCGGTAGTCTTTGCCCGGGTGGGATTGTCCGACTGTTATCTCGACGGTTTTTTGTCGCGTAGGCGTCCGGCCGCTAACGGCATGCCAGTCTTTAATGACTGAGACCTTCAGCGTGGTCGGGTCTCGCATTTCCTTCATATTGAAATAAGTTTCGCCCGAAACCCCGCGGGCAACCAAGAAAATCACCGCCAGGGACATGAAGGTTTTTGTAATGTTCGTTTTGTTCGGCACTTTGTTCATCCTTTCGGGATTGATACCATCCGGTGAGTTTCAAATCCAACTCGCAGCGGTCTGGCTGCACTGGCAGATTATAACCTGCAAACACGACCACCGACACAAAACCCCCAAAAATTAGGTTCATGACGGATTAGTGGGAAAGTTAACGGCAAGATCGCTAAGCCGCAAGCGGCAAATCCCTTATCCGATGTGAACTCGCCCAGCGAACAGATGGGTGGGACCGCCCGCAAAAAACGTCCGCTTCCGACTTGACATAGACTTGCTCATGGATGTTCCCTCGAACTGAAATATTCTCTTGCTGCGATATATTTGTGTTGTTAAGCTGTTTTCGTGGCGGAAATTAAAGGATCCAGAATCGACTGAACTGTCGCTGGTAGCGGCTGTCAGTGACAGAATGAAGGAGACTGTGAGATGGCAGAGCATCCGAAAGAACAGACCGCAGCTCAGCAGTTTGGGGGCGGGTTGTTAGGCTTGGCGATAGTTGTTTGTTCTATGGAGATGGTGCCCGGTTG
>JABGPF010000369.1 GCA_018645065.1 Phycisphaerales bacterium | reverse complement strand
AACCACGACGCGACCGCCCCGCCTAACGAGCGTCCGAATATCACGATCTGTTTAGGGTCGATCTTTCGTTGTTGGGTGAGATACGACCAGGCGGCTTCGGCGTCGAGATAGGTGCCCTGCTCGCCTGGCGAACCTTCGCTCAGACCGTATCCGCGATAGTCAATAATCATCGCGTTGTAGCCCAGATCATGGAATATCGCCAGCGTGTCGAGACGATACGAAATGTTCCCGCCGTTTCCGTGCAGCAGCAGCACGGTGCCCTTGGGCGAAGGCGCCGGTATGAACCATCCGTTGATCTTCACGCCGTCTGATGTTTGAAGGTAAACATCCTCGAAGTCCATCGGATTTGCGTACTCAGCAGGCGTAGCCAGAATTTCCCTGGTCGGGCGATATACAAGTGAACCCTGGAGAAAGAAAAGCATCGCCGAGAACAGAACGTACACCGCGACGATAATTGTAACTACGTGCCAAATCATGCGCTTGAATCGTTTGGCCAGACCGACCGGTTCTTGCCGCGGGCTAGCCATGCCACTCGGTCTTATCGACGGTGGTTTCAAATTCGGGCTTCACGATCGCCGGAGCCTCGGAGTCGGCGTTGGCCTCAATATCCTTGTCGCTGGGGTTTCCGACCATCAGCAGACGTTTCTGGGGGCATTTGTGAATGGCGACTTGCAAGTCGTCCATCTCTTCAGGATTGTACTGATCGTAGTCGAGGTCCGGGATAAGTTGGCCTTCTTCGAACACGAAGGCTTTGCTCGCTCGTCCGCAGGCCTTGCAGCCGATGCAACCGACCTTGCAGACGCCCTTGACGTCCTTTCCGAAGTCGTTGTTCGCACAGGTAACCGCGAGCATCTGGGAGACTTTGAACGGGGTCATCGAGATGATGTGCCTGGGGCAAATTTTCTCGCACGCCCCGCAACCGACGCACTTATCGTAGTCCACCGTCGCCAGACCGTCGATCACGTTAATCGCGTCGAATTTGCATACCGCCCCGCAATCTCCGAAGCCCAGGCATCCGTAAGTACAGCCTTGCACGCCTGCGACCATATTGGCCGCCGTGCAGGCCTGTTCGCCTTTGTATGCGTTGCGTCCGAGCCTGTTTTCCTGCGTAGCTCCGCAATGTATTACCGGCCTGGATGGCCAGGATTGGTTAATTTCCACACCGAGTATTTCGGCCAGAGCAGCCGCACACGCATCCCCGCCCACCGGGCAGAGGTTCACCGCCACCTCATCCACCACGACCGCTTCTGCGTATTCACCGCAACCGACGTATCCGCAACCGCCGCAGTTAGCGCCCGGCAGTGCTTCGATACTCGCCTCGATACGCGGGTCAACATCAACGTGAAACGCCACGTTCGCCCAACCCAGCACCCAAGCCATAAATATCGCCAAAGTCAACATAGTCGCCGCAGCCAGAATGATAATCATTTCGTTATCCCTCCGGTTTTCAGCGTAACGGTGTCGGTTGCAGGCATGGTCGTTGGGGTAGCTTTTTTGTCACCATTTTCACTGGCCGCTGCAACGGGTTTGCTCGGGGTCAGGGCGTCTTTCAGGCTCCTGTCAACCCCTCCGAAGCCCATGAACGCCAAAGCAAGAATACCCGCTACTATCAACGTTATCCCGGCGCCCTGGAGCGATTTGGGAACGTCGCAGTACTCGAGTTCTTCTCGGATGCCAGCCATTATTACAATAGCGATCGTAAATCCCAAACCACCGAATATCGCAAGCACCAGTGACGTGTCGAGTCCCCAGGGATCGACGCCCTTGCAGTTCTTCATGATCTCCAGACACGCGAACAGAATCGCACAGTTAGTGGTGATCAGCGGGAGGAACACGCCGAACGATTTGTACAGCGGCGGGAAGAACTTTCGCACGTACATTTCAACCAACTGCACCGACGATGCAATCACAAAGATGTAGACGATGTAGCTCAGGATGCTCAGGTCGGCGCCCTTGCCGATGACCATAACCGCCAGCGGAGCGTCAGGGCGGAGAATAAAGAACGTGAATATCCAGCTAAGCAGCGCTGCGATCGTTATCACGAACGTTACGGCGCAACCCATACCGAAGGCCATATCCACTCGGCGCGACACGCCGATAAACGGGCATATGCCCACGAAGTAGCTCAGGACGAAGTTATTAATAATCGCCGCGCCAACCGCCACCAGAATCAAATTACTCAGGTGTTCCATTCTTATACCAACCGTAAACTATTATCTATCAAAGATCAGGCCCTTGTCACGGATAACGCCTGTCACCGAAGCAAAGGCATCCGCATAGGTGTCCAGTTCGACGCCATGTCATACTAACTAAGCGGCCATCCGCACAAAGCACCCACTGCAATGCTTGTTATCGCCACGACCATCACAACAATTCGCCCATTCTTCCCAAACCAAACGTACGGTGCTTTGAATTTGGATTTGAATAAGAGCGTTACCAATGCAACACAAATTGCAGGTATAGCAATTGTTAAGTGACTCGTTAACAGAGACCTGAAACCCACGCCTGCGTATTCAGACATATGTTGCGGATCCACGGTCTGCAAGAGGCCCTTAACGATATAAACATTTATGAATTGAGCGGCAAGACCATACACAGACACTGACAAGGCAATAATCACCGCTGTAATTCTCAAACCACCGATAACCTCGGCGGGACTCTTGGAGTCTATCCAATTGGCTAAACCCAGCAGCAAACCGAGCGTCAGGAATGCTCCGGGAGGCATGACCATGACGCCCCATTCGGGCCACCACTGGGGCATCATCTGCATCCCGAAGAACGTGCCTGATCCGAGTATCTCCCGGATCGAAGCGACCGACGCCAACGCCATCGCAAAGCCCAGCGACTGGCCTACAGCATCAGAT
The DNA here is from genome assembly GCA_018645065.1 of Phycisphaerales bacterium. Classification (GTDB taxonomy): domain Bacteria; phylum Planctomycetota; class Phycisphaerae; order SM23-33; family SM23-33; genus BS750m-G57. The sequence continues at coordinate 2,167 of JABGPF010000369.1, read as the reverse complement.
GCTGCGATAAGCGGTGACTGCTTCGAAGCGCACACTTCACAGCGGCAGATAATTACACAGTTAACGATAATCAGCGGAATATAAGCTCCCAGCGCATCGCTCATATCCGGCATGAACGCCGCCAGCAGCTTATCTGCGATCGTCACGAACGTTGCGATAGTAAGCGTGAAAACGAGTATTCGCAGGTGCGGTTTGAGCAGGGGTCGTATTAGGCTGATCAGGACGTTCGCACATAGCAGAACGAAGGCGACCGCCCCTGCCATTGTCATCGCGGTTTTCATTCCGCCAGTAACCGCCAGAGTCGGGCACATGCCCAGAAGCTGACGATAGACCGGATTCTCCGGAATCAAACCTCGCAAAAAGCGTTCACCAGATGTTGGTCCGTCGTTGGCCATTACTATTCCTTCACCACCGAGCCGCCTGGGATCTTCGCCGTCGAGGTCTTCAGCATGCTGACCACGTCGTTAACGATGCGGCATATTGTAGTAGATGTAACCGTAGCTTTAGTCACCGCCTGAACCTGGTGCTCGTCGGGCGCGACGCCGGGCTTAACCATGGTGATAATCGTGTCGGCTTTCTTTCCGGTGAACGATTCAACATAGCCGGCTTTTGCTACTTTTTTCCACCAGCGTTCGCGCTGGTCGAGAATGTATACTTTGCTTATCGTCTGGGCGGGCGGGTCTACCGCGACCAGCAGGTCGATCCTGTCCCATCGCCCCATTCGCTTACCACCGGCGATCCAGGCCTTAACCTCGTCATCATCATCGAACACCTGGTAGACAACACGACCGTCGATCAGGAAGTCCTTGATCTGCTCGGGCTTGGTTCCGGGGAACATTTTGGGAATGTTGGCCAGCGCCAGTTCGCGTTGAATCGAAGCGTCGAGGTATTCGCGGAACTCGCGGACCGAGCGGCTGACAATGCTGCATACGCTCTGTGACGAGATCGTAGCGCTCGTGATCGCCTGGATGTCGTTGCTCTCGGGGGGTTGGGCTGTTTTCTGTGCAAAAATGCCCTGCGTGGTCGACTTGTAGATAAACTTCGACTCGAAATCTTCGCTGCGAATTTTGTTACCCAGCCCCGGTGTTTCGATCTGGCTGAGAACGTAGATCCCGGTGATGTTCTTGACCTTCGCATCAACGCCGATCAACACTTCGATTTTATCGACATATCCCATGCCCGAAGCGCGGAGCATATATCCCATAGTCGACTCACCGTCAGGAGCCAACGCCCTGTAAAACTTTCGCTCGACCTGCGCCCCGCCGACCTCAACGGAGAACTTGCCCTCTTCTACGCGATCCTTGCTGGAATCGGGTATGAGCAAGGGGATCTGGTTGTAAGTTTTGTTTTTCTGGTTCTCCAGAATCCTCGGGTTCAATGCGATATGCACGCCGGCCATCGCAGCTCCGAAACTGGTGGCCAGCAGCAGCACCAACCAGGCCTGAACGAGATAATTGCCTTTTTTAGTGTCAGACATTATTTCCTCTCCGGAACTGGACCGCCAACCGGGGTCGGAATAGTGCACCTGTTAATCAGCGGTACGAGTGCGTTCATAAGAAGCACTGCAAACATAACGCCTTCAGGGAAGCTGGACATCGTTCGGAACAGCATGATAAACAGTCCCAGACCGATACCAAAGGCCCATCGTCCTTTCGGCGTGATGGGGCTGGAGACCGGATCGGTGGCTATGAAAAAGGCTCCGAACAGCAGCGCGCCTCCGAACATATGATAGCAGAAGAAGTCCAGCATCGTCAGGCCCGCCCCGTCGCCCATAAGGTAAGCGAACATGGTCGCAGCGCCCGATGCCAGCAGAACGCCAAGCGGAATCTCCCAAGCCGCCGTTCGGCGCCAGCAGAGATACAAACCGCCCAGAATACACGCCAAAGTGCTCACTTCGCCGATCGAACCGTTAACGTTTCCAAGGAACATTTTCGAGACTGCGACCGGTGATTCGTCTTTTTCGTCCTGGGCGACAGCGGCGCCTTCGGCGGCGGCTTCTTTGCGATCTTTGATTCGCGTTTTCAGAATGTCCATCGGCGTGGCCTGCGAGACTACGTCCACCTCGGCGGGGTCAACGTCTGGGTCCGCCAGCGGTACTACGTATCCGCCGGCTGCCAGAGCCCAGGCGAAACATATCATCACAAACGCCCTGCCGACCATGGCTGGG
>JABGPF010000368.1 GCA_018645065.1 Phycisphaerales bacterium | reverse complement strand
GGGAGATGCGAAAAAGAAAGCGACAGTTATGCGAAGAATACTGGCGGTGATATTTGTTCTATTCCTCGGCGCCGATCTGGTTTGCGCCCAGAGAGTATCGAAACTCTGGGGCCGGGCCGGAGAGAAGTGGAACCCCAAAGGGCGACTGCCCGATTTCTCGCACGCCGGATACCGCAGCGGCCAGGCGATCCCCACCGTTAAGCAGACAGCCAGCGTTAAGGACTTCGGCGCCAAAGGCGACGGGCGGACCGACGACAGCGACGCATTCATCAAGGCAATCGCGTCAGTGAAACGCGGGGCGATTCTCATCCCGCCCGGTAAGTACAAGATCACCAAGATCATCGAGATCAAAAAAAGCGGCGTGGTGCTGCGCGGGGCGGGCGTCGATAAAACGTCCCTGGTTTTCCCCAAGCCGCTGAACGATATCAAGCCGAATATGGGCGCCACGACCAGCGGTCGGCCGACGTCGAACTACTCGTGGTCGGGCGGGTTTATCTGGTTCAAGGGCGGTATTCAAGCCAGCGAACTTACGAAAATAACGGCCCGGGCCAAACGCGGTCAGCGGGTGTATAAGGTGGCTTCGGTCGACAAGCTGAAACCGGGCCAGTGGATTCAGATTTATCTGCGCGACGATGAGAAAAAGTCGCTGTTGAGCCATCTGTATTCCGGCGACCCGGGCGACACTTCCAAGATTCGCGCCGGTTCGACACGGATTTCCCTGCCATGCCGGGCAGTCTCCGCCCGCGCCGGACAACTTACGATCGATCGCTATTTACCAGTTGATATCGAACTTGCATGGCGCCCGAAGGTAAAGCAGTTCGCCCCTACGGTGACTGAGTGCGGGATCGAGAATTTGAGCTTCCAGTTCCCCAAACGCCAGTACAAAGGGCACTTTACCGAGCTGGGCTATAACGCGATTGCGTTTAACGGCGTGGTTAACTGTTGGGCGAGGAATATTCGCATCGTCAACGCCGACAGCGGGATTTTCGCCCACGGGCGGTTCTGCACGCTAAAGCGCATCTCGCTGGAGACCAACGGGACGAAGAACGACAGGCGCGGTCTGTTCGGGCATCACGGCGTGACCCTTGGCGGGAGCGACAATCTGTTGACCGAGTTCGACGTGCGGATGCGGTTCGTTCACGATATCACGGTCGCCAGGTCGTGGGGCTGCGTTGCGGCCAACGGGCGTGGCCAGGATCTTTGCTTAGACCATCACAAGAGGGCTCCGCTGGCGAACTTGTTTACGAACATTGACCTCGGCGCCGGGCAGCGCATGTGGCGGTGCGGTGGTGGGCGGTCGCTGGGGCGACATTGCGGGGCGTTCGGCACGTTCTGGAACATCCTGGCGGAGAAGTCGCAATCGCATCCCGGTTCGTTCGGGCCTGCGTCGATGAACCTTGTGGGCCTCGAAACTGACAAGCCTTCACAGACTGACGCAAGCGGGATATGGTTCGAAGCGATCAAGCCCAAGTCGCTCTATCCGCAGAACCTTTACGAGGCACAGCGAAAACGGCGACTAGGCCGCAGGTGATTATTTCGCCCGATCTGTGTAGAATGTAGCGACGGGATAAAGGATACAAAATGAGACGAACGCATTTTTTAACGGTTTTGTTGCTGGCGATGTTCGCTCTGTCGCTACCGGTGATATCGGCCCCGAAGGAGAAGGACAGCAAAGCCGACGTCCAGCGAAAAGCACGCCAGCAGATGGCGCGCATGCGGAAAATAATGGCGTTGAACAGCCAGGCGATCGAAGAATTCAAAGCCGGGCGATTCGACGCCTGCCGGGGGAAACTCGAAGCGATACTCAAGATCGATCCGAAAAACGATATCGCACACTACAACCTCGCCTGCCTGTACAGCCGTCGCGAGAAATACGCCAAGGCGATCGACGAGTTGAACACCGCAGTGAATAACGGGTATATGTCGTTCGGGTACATGGAGCAGGACCCCGACCTCGACCCGCTGCGAAAGCTGCCGGGTTACAAGAAGCTCATGGCCCGCCGCGACAAGATCCAGCGTGACAGGGCGTCGAAGATTCTCGCGTCGCTGAAAAAACGTTTCGGCGAGAAGTTCATCTGCCAGGTAGATCACGATAACAAACTGGTGTTCGCCACGGATATCGACACCCGCACCCTGAACGAATTGAAGGTTTCGTTGTCGAAATACGCCGCCGCCCAGTGGGGCTCACTGTTCGAGAATCGTTTTGATGAATACGTGACGGTTGTTATTCCGCGCGTTCCGAAGAATCTGCCAGCGCGGCTTGGCGGGGCGTACGATCCGATGCGTCGCCAGTTGATTGTCCGTTCGATAGGTATGGTCTTAACCCACGAGTTCACCCACGCGCTGCACTTTGCCGATCAATCGGCCCGGGGGCAGGAGCATCCGATATGGGTTATCGAGGGGTTGGCTACGCTGTTTGAGAGTTCGAAGATCGTCGGCGGGGCGGCGGTCCCTATCCCGAACCATCGGGCCAATATTTTCAAACGCATTGTCGAACGCGAAGCGAGCATCCCGTGGGACGAATTTTTCAAGCTCTCGCACGGAGAGTATATGCAGAAAAGTTCGATAGCCTATCCGCAGGGACGATACATTTTTATGTACCTCTACAAGAAGGGCCTGCTGAAAAAATGGTATGACGCTTTCACCGCCGGATACGAAAAAGACCCGACCGGCGCCAAAGCTATCGAGAAGGTTACGGGTAAATCGCTGGATAAAGTCGAGGCCGAATGGCTGCTCTGGGTCGAGGGGATTAAGGAAGTGCCCTTGCGTGTTGTCGCTCGCCAGCCGTATATCGGCGTGCAACTGGCAAGGCAGGTCGACGGGTTGAGAGTCATACGTGTTGTGTCCGGCAGCGCGGCCGATAATGGCGGATTGGAGATTGGCGACATCATAGTAAAACTCGACGGGCGACGCATGGTCGACATGGGCGAACTGCTGCGAACCGTCACTGGTCACAAAGTTGGCGACAAGGTCAAGATAGAATTCCGGCGCGACGGAAAGTATAAAACCGTCACCACCAAACTGGGCGCCGTGCCGAAAAATCTGCCGGGAGTATCGCCAAGACGCAGGCCCGCCCCCAAACGCAAACCTCGCACTCAGCCGGCGAAAAAGAAAGCGGCCTGAATCACGAATTAGCAGATCAATAGGAGCTATTAATGCAGACACTATCGAATCGAAACATTTTTTTCACAGTCACCGCAGCGGTCTTGCTTGGCGGCTTGGCGCTTACCGGATGGGCGGTTGGCACGGGCAAGCCGCAGATCAAAATCACAGTGATAGACGCAGCCGGTAAAACCGTCGCCGAATCGATGACCGGTAAGCTCGAACTGACCCGCAAGTACGTCAAGGGCGATCGAGTGGTTGTAACCGGTGCGGTTAATGTTGCCGTTAAGGTTGATGAACATTACGCAGAAGCCCTTCTGTTCGCTCCGAAAAAGGTAGTGGATTTTCCGATCCCGCTCTGGCCGGTTGGGAAGTACGCCAAGAAGTACCCGCATCCGCCCAAGGCGTTCCAGGGCGAAAAGCACGTGATAACCGCTCGCCTGGCGACGGCAGCTGAGTTGTCGGCATATCGCAATCTCGCGGTTAATCCGATGGACCCGCGCGGTAAGTCCCCGGCGTATCCGCACGCGAGTTCCGCAAGCGAATGGGGCGAGGCTGCGGTGTTCTCAGCCAAAACCGCGATCGACGGATTCGTCGAAGCCACAGGCGATCATCACAGTTGGCCCCGCCAGAGTTGGGGACCGTATCTCCCGGGCGGAAAGAATCCGCCCCAGGAACTGGTGGTCGACTTCGGGCGCCCGGTCGAGATCGATAAGCTGGCGGTCGTCGTCCGATTCAACAAACGCCAGGGCGGTTACTGGAAGGAAGCGACAGTCGAATTTTCCGACGGGTCGAGCGTCGTGATCAAGCCCGAGTACAACGGAGACCGCCAGGAATTCAAAATCAAAAAACGCGTGGTGACTTCGATGAAGTTCACCAAGTTGGTTATCAATAAAGAAAAGAAGTATGCGGCGTTTGTGGAAGTAGAAGCCTGGGGCAAACCCGCAAAGGGCAAGATTCCGGCGAAGGCGCCCGTGAAGAAATAACAAACAGTTCGGGCCCCAAAAAGGTCCCGACGTGCCTGCATACGAGAGTGGTGGCGCATTGTACCGTTTAGCGGTCGAGCATCGCTCGACGCTCGCCGTTGAACGATACTACACCGCACCTTCCCAAGGCTCGCTTCGCTCACCCAGACTACTTTTTCGAGCTTTTCAGGAAGTCGGTCAGTGGTATGCGTTGGAAAACCATGTGTGCGGCGCCGCCTTCGTATAGTATGCCGACTGTTTTCTCATCGATCATTGTCAGGCATGAATATCCTGCGCTGGGGATTGCGTCTAATAGCAGGTGATGTTCCTTCGGCCAGGTCGCGCCGGAATCCTTGCTGAGTTTGATAGTCATGTTCCTGCGCGGGCTGGACGCTGCGTTCGGATTTGAAAAGAGCAGCCAGGGCGTTTTGCATGAACTGTCCGCTGGCGGGCATGTGATCAGTGAGGCCATGCATGCGCCGGGTTCGGGCAGTGTTTTGCGGCTTGTGGGGTGCTCGGTCCAGGTTTCGCCCATGTCCTTTGTGGTCATTACTACGCGCCGGTTTTTGCGGTTGTAGCGGCAGTTCAGCATGAGCACGCCTGGTGAGATTTCCGCTATCGCCGATTCGGTGGTGTCGTCGAACGCTCCTGTCGCGATTTTCCAGGTCTTGCCCTTGTCTCGGGAGTAAATGAATGTCGAGTGGGGCATGCGTTTCTTTTCGGGCGGGTCCTGGTATTGTGCGGGGATCACAATCGTTCCGTCGGCCATTGTCATTCCGCGTCCGGGGCCTGCGAGCACGAAGCACCATTTCGGGTCTTTGATTTGCCGGGTGATGTTAATGGGCTTTGACCATGTTTTCCCGTCGTTTGTGGATTTTACCAACATGAACTGGCCAGTCTGTTCGGGCGAGAGGCCCGGGCCCGAACCGCGCCACGATCTGTTGCCGTGCGACCAGGTGGCTGCGACCCAGATTGTGT
>JABGPF010000367.1 GCA_018645065.1 Phycisphaerales bacterium | reverse complement strand
ACCACCGCGACCTGGATAAGCAGCAGGTTGCCCACCAACACGCCGATAGTTCGCTGCACGGTTGACGGCGCGGGCGAGCCTTTGAGTCGCCATCCGCAGACCAATGCGTTGAAAACCGGCAGGCAGGCGATAATGCCCAGAGTTATCCAGTCAAACACCGAATCCCGCGCCGGATGCGGGTAGACAACGCAGCACATCCAGACCGCGACAACCCCGGCCGGAAGCCAGGGGCGAACCCGCATTGGTGTGGTTTTTGTTTCGCTGGCGGCGATATGCGTTACCGCGGCGATGTAGAGGATCATTGGCGTTATCGAGTAGAACGGCCAGGTGAGCAGCATCGAAAGCTTTTCCCACGCCAGCAGCGCAGCCGGCGTGTCCTGGCCAAGCCCCAGCGACGAACTTATCGCCAGACCCATAAACACGCTTAGTCCGCGACACAACCCCATATTCAGCGGGCCGATGACCGGGATGCGTTTTGCGCCGGCGTTGTAGCTGGCGATCGCGACCGCCAGCATTGCCGCGATCGAGGCGCACAGCGGTCCGTTAAGCGATGCAGCCCACACGCCGCCGATGAGCAGCAGAACCGTGACGATCGCGGCGACTTTCACATTGATCCGGCCGGCCGGCAGGGGGCGTTCGGGCCGATCACGACGATCTTCATTCAGATCGAACAGATCGTTCATGACGAGCCCGCCGGCGTAAAGCAGCACCGCGGCGACCACGCACGGGACAACCATCAAGACACTACCGATATCAACGTACCCCTTATCCGCCGCCGAGAAGTATCTGATCGACCCCCACGAGAAGAAACCAATAATCGGATCACCGGGCACCGTAAGAAGGTTAGGCAACCGCACCAACTGCAACCAAGCGCCAAGTTTTGAACGTTGCTTTGTCACCGTAATTCGTTCACCGTTCGTTTGCCGTTTCGCCGTTCGGTTAGGCCCGAAGGGCCGATTCGATCTTAGCCGGGGCCGGGAGGCCCCGGTATTATGTCCTAATTGACCCTTAGCCCGAAAAGGGCGACAGAGTTGCGTGTCAGAATTTCTGTCGCCCTTTTCGGGCTAAGTTTTTTACGGACTCAGAACCGGGCCCTTCCGGACCCGGCTAAGATCGAATCGGCCCTTCGGGCCGGAAACCGTCCACCATCCACCGGATACTATCTTATCTCTGAAACTGTCGCGGGTCCATCGGTTCGATATCCAACTCGGGTTTCCAGCGCGGGCATTGCGAGTAGAACGCATTGGCGTTGCCCATCACCAACCGTTGGATCATCTCGTCATCATGGCCGTCGTTCTTCATAAACTCGATCACCTTGATCAGACTCAGCGGATCGGAGATGCCCCAGTCAGCAGAGCCCGATACTATCACGCGATTGGAATCGTCGCCCAGCTTCCGCATGATCGAACTGACCCGCTCGGGCGTGAGTTTCGATATCGGGTAAACAGTCAAGCCGCAATAGCAACCGGTCTCGTTAACCGCCTGTTCGATCGTCTCTTCAACGTTGTGATCGAGATAGATTTTCGACTCATCGTAGCCCACTTCGCGAATAACCTTCATCGAGCGTTTAATGCCTTCGGGCTTGTTCAGATGGGGCAGGTGAACGATAACGAGCATGTCGCGTTCAGCCGCCATTTCCAGTTGTCGGCGGAAAGCGTATTCTTCGGCGTCTGTAATGTTATTGAATCCGATCTCACCGAGCGCGACGCATCGTTCGTGGTCCAGATATTCGCCCATGCCAGCCAGCACTTCATCGACCAGCGGCGTGTTTTCAGCTTCTTTGGGGTTATATGCGATAGCAGCATAATGATCGATCCCGAACCGCCGTGCCCGCACGGTCTCGAATTCCAGCACCAGGCGGAAGTAGTCGAAGAACGTGCCCGCGTATCGCCGATCAGACCCGAGCCAGAACGAAGGTTCAACACAAGCCCGGATCCCAGCGGCCTGCATAGCCTGGTAATCGTTGGTAGTGCGCGAGTACATATGTATATGCGGTTCAATAATAATCATCAGCGTTTCCTTCAAAAATTAAGTACAGGACAACATTATAACCCTAAATCGCCCGCGGGTGCACGCCAGAACCATAATGTTGCAAATATGATTGTGGGCGCCAGGCTTTAGTTGGCGGAAAATCCTTTGATATAAGCTGATATGTGATATACTAGTTGCCTGGAAACCCTTATCTGTGGGAATTGGGCAGGGGTTGTTTTGTTCCCAGCGTTAGTGAGAGTTTTATTTGCGAAAGGTGGTTGGGACCATGCGTTCGATCAAGGATACATGTGGGGATATGGTGGTTTTCGAAGCCCTCGAGCCGCGCCTGCTGCTCTCAGGCACGATTGAAGGGCAACTCTGGCACGATTTGAACGCAGATGGCGTGAAGGACGCTGGCGAACCTGGCCTAGCCGGTTGGACCATCGAACTTACCGATCTGCTTCTAGGCGGAACGATGACAACCGCCACATCCGGCGACGGTCAATATTCATTCGACGCCCTCTTGCCCGGCAGCTACGAAGTCCGCCAAATCGACCAGACCGGTTGGACTCAGACCGCTCCAGGAGAGCCTGGATACCATGCTGTCGAACTGGTTGACGATGCGTTGGGGCTTGATTTCGGTGACGTTCAAACCGGTTCGCTTTCCGGGGTGAGTTTCAATGATCTCGATGGTAACAGCGTTCGTGATCCCGGCGAGCCGGGCTTGGCTGGATGGACACTAGAGTTGGTGGACAGTTCGACCGGGGCGGTAGTCGCCATTACGGTAACTTCCGCAGGAGCTTTTGAGGGTGAGTACGAATTTACCAACGTAATACCCGGCGACTACGAAGTTCGCCAAACCGCCCAGGTCGGTTGGGTGCAAAGCTATCCGGTAACCTCCACACACTCTTTTTCGGTTTCCGGTGGAGATGATCTTACGGGCAATAATTTCGGTAATACCCAGGGCGCGTTGGCTTCTGGGCAGAAGTATAGCGACCTGAACGCTAATGGCGTGCGTGACGCAGGCGAGCCGGGTCTGGACGGATGGACTATTGAGCTGTACGAATCTCAAAGCGGCCTGTTGGTTGACACTGTTGTCACAACCAGCATAGATCTCGACGAATCTGGAGACATAGACCCCGAGACCGAATCTGGGCTGTATACGTTCATCGTGCTGGATCCCGTCGAATTGCTTGGTGAGCCAGTGTCCGAAATCATGGACGCCATCAGTGTGAATGAATTCTACAGATCGTCCAAGCAGTGGAAGTCGACCACGAGTATGTCCGGGGCTGTCGGGAATAACGTTTATCGCTACTCTGGCACAGTAAAGAATGCATGGTGGGTGTTTGACAATCTACCCGAGGCGCAATACCGAGTATGGGCATCATGGGGCTTGAATGCTGCCATTGCATCTTCAGCTGAAGTGCCCTACAGTATTTATGAGGGAGGGACGATAAGTGGCGGAAGTTCGAGTGCCAGTTATACTGGCGGAACCTTGCATGAGGAGTTCATTGTAGATCAAACCGCCTTGCCCTCTGATGAGTTGGAAGGCGGTATCTGGTGGCGAAGTCTTGGGGAGCATATAGTTGAGGGGCAACTGGTGGTCGAAATCCAGGGCCCGCAAGATGGTTCAGTCGAGGATGTGCGGTGTGCATTCGCCGACGCGATCCGTATTGAAGGCACACCAGCTAATTACATTATTCGCGAGGTCGCCAAGCCGGGATGGACGCAGACTTTTCCCAACTCCCAAGAACAGTATGCTGCCTTGCAGATTGGGCGACTTGCGACCGAAATGGATTTTGGGAATTACCAGCAGGGTTTAATTTCCGGACAGAAGTTCAACGATCTTGATGGCGACGGTCTGCGCGACGCTGGCGAACCGGGCCTGGACGGGTGGAGCATCGAACTGCTGGATTCCTCCACTTCCGAAATTATCGAGACCGCCATTACATCGGGAGGCGGGTTGTATTCATTCGCCAACCTGGCGCCCGGTGGCTATCAGGTGCGTGAAGTTCTCCAGGACGGTTGGAGACAGACGTATCCAAACCCCGAGGTTTACTCATTCACGCTGATCAGCGGCGATGTGATTGGCGGTACGGACTTCGGTAACGTCGAACTGGCGTCGATCTCGGGCGTGAAGTTCGAGGACCTGAACAGCGATGGTGTTTGGGATGCTGGCGAATCGGGCCTGGATGGATGGACAATTGAACTGCTCAACGCCGATACCGGTGAACTGCTCGAATCGCAAATCACCAGCGAAGGCGGATTGTATTCCTTTGTCGATCTTGAGGCCGGGACCTATCAAGTGATCGAAATTCCGCAGGCCGGTTGGATGCAAACCTTGCCTGCGACATCGTATTACACAGTTCCCCTGCACTACGGTGATCATATCGTGGAAAAAGATTTTGGCAATTACCCTCTTCCGGGCGAAATTTTTGGCCAGAAGTTTGAAGATATCAACGCCAACGGGGTAAAAGACGCCGGTGAACCGGGGCTTGCGGATTGGAGAATTTACCTGGATCTGAACAACAGCGGTCAGTGGGATTCGGGTGAACCGTTTGATCTGACTGACTCGTTGGGGAACTATGAGATTACCGTTCTGTCGCCCGGTTTCTACACGTTGGCTGAGGAACTCCAGAGTGGTTGGCTACAGAGCATGCCCGGGCAAGAGTCCCGGCAAGAGATAGAGCGTGTAAGCGTCGATTCGGCCGGCACGCAGGCTGATGAGGGGAGTTACACCACGAGCATTAGCGGCGATGGACGATACGTGGCATTTGAGTCAGATGCGTTCAATCTGATAGATGGCGATACCAACGGCTGCAGAGACGTCTTCGTTTATGATCGCCTTGTGGACCTGACTGAGCGTGTGAGTGTTAATTCTACTGGATCGCAGGCTAATGCCAGTAGCAATAGTGCCAGCATCAGTGCCGATGGGCGATATGTGGCGTTTGTGTCACAGGCGAACAACTTGGTACCCGGTGATCCAGCCACCGGGGGCATCTTTGTACACGATCGCCAGACCGGTCTGACCGAATGCGTAACCATCGATCCTACCGGAGCACAGGCTTTTGGAGGTGCCTACTAT
>JABGPF010000019.1 GCA_018645065.1 Phycisphaerales bacterium | reverse complement strand
ATTTGGTTGCAGCCAACGGCCACGATAGGCCTTCTGTAGCAAGGCCGTTGCCGTTACCGTCCTCTGTGCTCTCTGTGGCAAGGCCGTTTGCCGTTGCCGTTGCCGTCCTCTGTGTTCTCGCCGTAAGCCGTTGCCGTTGCCGTTAACATCTTTTCCGCCGTTGCCGTTCTCTGTGATCTCTGTGGCCAGGCCGTTTGTCGTTGCCGTTGCCGTCCTCTGTGTTCTCGCCGTAAGCCGTTGCCGTTAACATCTTTTCCGCCGTTGCCGTTCTCTGTGATCTCTGTGGCAAGGCCGTTTGTCGTTGCCGTTGCCGTTCTCTGTGCTCTCTGTGGCAAGGCCGTTTGCCGTTAATAATGGTGAGAATGCGTTTGCCCTGCTCAATCGGCTGGGTCGCTTTGAATGCGCCGCCCAAAATGTTATAATGCGGGCATGACACAATGGCCCCCCGGAAGGCACGGGCCGTCCGGTAATCCGAGAGAGAAGTTCGAGCATTATGACTGCGCGTCAACAACAAAGTATTTCGTCGCTCAAGTATTATCTGTACGACCGCCCTATCCATCCGGAGCTGTTCGAGATATACAATGATCGTCACCTGATAACCAGTGGCTACGAGGCCCAGATATGGGTCACCGGCTGCACGCACGTTATCGGTTTCTTCCGTGACGGACGCTCCCTGGTGGAGCTTACAGCCGACGATCGCGCCGACCTGCCCCAGCGCGGGATGATCAAGCATGTCGCCTTTCGCGGTGAGAAGGTCCTTCAGCATAAGCGTAGCGGAGGCATCAATTACATGATGAACTTCCAGGTCGAGCAGATGAGCCCGATGGTCTATCACAAAACTCATCACGACCTTGCCAAAATCGGCGCCGCTCGCGGAATGTTCGTCCCGTTCCCAACCTGGATGACGAACCCTCCGCTAACTCCGTTCACCTTCATAGACTACGAAGCCAAGCCCTCCGGCCTGCACGTATTCGCATTCCACGCATTTCCTGACGACCTGACAATAGTGAAAACCCAATCACTGTTCGAACTGATCTGACAAGATTGACCTGGAAGGCTGTTGTCCATATTATGAATTGCGCTTGCCCTTTGACCTATGGGGCTTTATTATGCGGCCAACACGAATGGATTCCGAGCAGATGAAAAAGAAACTCTCAGCAGAACAAGTCCAAGTCGCTATCGACACGCTCTATAAAGCGATTGAAAAGCAATTACCCTCCGATCGCCCCATTGCAATAATCGGGATACGCACTCGCGGTGAGATCCTCGCGACCAGACTCGTCGAACGTATGACCAGCGATCATCCCGAATTGAGCATTAACCACGGAGTTCTGGACATAACGTTCTATCGCGACGATCTGTCTCGTCAGCGCGGAGCCCCGATGGTGCGGGCCACCGAGATTGACTTTGATATCGACGACACCTGGATGCTGCTGGTCGACGACGTGCTGGCCACCGGGCGGTCGATCCGCGCCGCACTTGGCGCCATACACGATTTCGGACGCCCTCAGGTGGTTCGCCTGGGCGTACTTATAGACCGCGGGGGCAGAGAACTGCCCATCAGCGCGGATTTCATCGGAAAGAAACTCACCGCCAAACCGGATACAAGAATCCAGGTCAGGCTGAGGGAACATGATGACAAAGAAGGCGTCTTCCTCGTCAAAAGAGACTGACAGCAAACCGGACAACGACAAGTTTGTCTGGACTCGGAAAGATCTCGTCGGCCTGGACGAACTGTCGGCCGAGGAGATTGTTCACATTCTCGACACCGCACAGAGCTTCCAGGAAGTCTCCACGCGTTCGATCAAGAAAGTGCCCGCTCTGCGCGGCAAGGTCGTGGCGCTGCTGTTCTTCGAGGATTCAACCCGCACGCGGATGAGCTTCGAACTCGCTGCCAGCAGGCTCAGCGCCGATACGGTGTTCCTGTCGGGCAAGGGGTCGTCCACGTCAAAAGGCGAAACCACGCTCGATACGGTCAGGAACGTCGAGGCGATGGGCGTAGACGCCTTTGTGATACGTCACTCACAGAGCGGAGCCCCGCATCTGCTGCAGGACAAGGTCAACGTACCGATCATAAACGCAGGCGACGGGCAACACGAGCACCCCACCCAGGCGTTGCTCGATATCTTCACCATCCGCCAGAAACTCGGAACCCTCGAAGGCGTGAGAGTTGCAATCGTGGGCGATATCGCACATTCGCGGGTGGCGCGCAGTAATATCCTGGGCCTGAAAAAACTTGGCGCCGAGGTCGTTGTTGTCGGACCGCCAACGCTCGTACCAAGCACGATCACCGCGATGGGCTGTGAAGTATCCAACAGCCTTGACGACATACTCGACCAGGTCGACGTGATAAACATGCTTCGAATCCAGTTCGAACGGTTCGCCAGCAACCTGTTCCCCTCGGTGCGAGAATACAGCAGCCTGTTCGGAATGAACTCAAAACGCCTGGCGAAATGCCGCAAAAACGTCCTGATAATGCACCCCGGCCCGATTAATCGCGGTGTGGAGCTTACCAGCGATGTAGCAGACGGACCAAACAGTTGCATCCTCCAGCAGGTTACCAACGGGCTGGCGGTGCGAATGGCCGTCCTGTACCTGGTAAGCCGCGGTCGGGAATAATCGCAAACGCAAACGGATTTACACATGATCGATATCCTCATAACAAACGGACGCGTGATCGACCCGGCCTCTGGGCGAGACGAAATCGCAAACGTCGCGATCTCAAACGGATTCGTCACCAAAATCGGACGAGCGGCGCCAAAGGCCCATCAG
Organism: Phycisphaerales bacterium; assembly: GCA_018645065.1. GTDB lineage: Bacteria > Planctomycetota > Phycisphaerae > SM23-33 > SM23-33 > BS750m-G57. The sequence continues at coordinate 32,320 of JABGPF010000019.1, read as the reverse complement.
ACGATTGACGCTTCGGAAATGATCGTATCGCCCGGCCTGATCGATCTGCACGCACATTGTCGCGAACCGGGCCACGAAGAAGAAGAGACCATCGCAACTGCCGCCGCATCCGCAGTCGCAGGCGGGTTCAGCACTATCTGCGCGATGCCCAACACTCATCCGCCCCAGGACGATGAAACGTCAATCCTGTACGTTCTCCAGCGAATGGCGCGTGCGGGCAAGGCACGAGTCCTGCCTGCCGGCTGCATCACCAAACAGCGCGAGGGAAAAGAACTCGCCGAAATGGGCATGATGCTCGAAGCCGGAGCCGTAGCGTTCACTGACGACGGGACCGGAGTAGCCAGCACCATCGTAATGCAACGAGCACTGCAATACGCCAAGATGATCGGCGTGGTGCTAATGCAGCACTGCCAGGACCCCGATCTGTTCGGCGGAGTGATGAACTCAGGCGCCGTAGCAGTGCGACTTGGGCTTCCGGGTATCGCCGCTTCCGGTGAAGAAATAATGCTCCGACGCGATCTGGAGCTGGTCAAACGGACCGGAGCAAGGTATCACGCGATGCACCTTTCGTCGGCTGGCTCGGTCGAAATCATCCGACAAGCCAAAGCCGAAGGCCTTCCCGTAACCGCAGAAGCCGCCCCCCACCATCTCCTGCTAACCGACGCAGCATGCATGGGATACGACCCGAACTACAAAATGAACCCACCGCTGAGGTCTGCAAGCGACGTGGAGGCGCTTCGTCTGGGCGTTGCCGACGGGACAATAGACTGCCTGGCCACTGACCACGCACCGCACGCACAAGAAGAAAAAGAAATGGAGTTCGCGCTGGCTCCGTTCGGAATCGTTTCGCTGGATTGCGCGTTGGGCCTGTACACAAAGGCGCTTATCCACAGCGGACTGATGGACTGGCCCGAAATGCTGGCCAGACTAACGGTAAACCCCGCGAAAATTATCGCGCCAACGCTGGGACTCCTGCAAAAAGACGCCCCGGCCGACATAACGATAATCGATCCCAAAAAGCGGTGGACAGTAAACGTGAACAAATTCGCCTCCAAAGGCAGGAACTGCCCCTACCACGGATGGAAATTGAAGAGCAAAGCCGTCACAACAATCGTTGGCGGCGAAGTGAAATTTCAACTCTAACACCCGCGGCGAGATATTGGTATAATAATTCCGGGTGTCGGTTAGAAGGAATTGCGAATGGATAACCGCTCAAACGAACGAAGGCAGCATAAAAGACACAAGCTGACCTGCCCGATAACACTGTTCGGCCGTGGCGGGCAGGTGCTCGTCAAAGCCGACACCGCCGACCTGTCGCACGGCGGAGCCTACGTGACGGTCGATCACGAGAGCGTCAAAGACGCCAAAAACGTGAACGTCGCATTCTCAATTCCCGACACCGGTCCGGACCACCAGATGGAAGGGTTCGCCGCCAACGCAACCGTGCTTCGTCAGGATTACTGCGAAAACAACGAGCTGATCGGCCTGGCGTTGCAGTTCACCCAGCATATGCACCTGCCAATCGAAGCATAAAAACGCAGGCACACGGAGATAACGCATGATAACGAAAAGAGCAAAACTGCTGTCGGCTGGCGTAGTATGCATGTTGGCGATCGCGTCGATTTGCATTGTCGCCCCCGGCGCAGCCAAGAAGGCGCCCGCGCGTAAGAAACGCCCAAAACGCGTGGATGTAGCATTAAAAATCGGGCAACTCGCCCCCGACTTCGAGCTGTACACACTCGAACACGCAGTCGCAATGAAGGCCAAGCCAACCGCCAAACCGACCAGCCAACCGGCGACGCAACCGGCGAAAGGGAAGATAAAACTATCGTCCTTCCGCGGAAAGCAGCCGGTTTATCTGATATTCGCGAGCTATACGTGACATCCTTTCAGGCCCGTCGCTGGCGGCCTGGAAGCCCTGTACAAGGAGTACGGGAAAAAAGCACAATTCCTGATGGTCTACATTCGCGAAGCGCACCCCAGCGACGGATGGCAGACCAGGCAGAACGTTAAAGACGGCGTGATTTTCAAGCAGCCCAAGACATTCCAGGAGCGAGCGAAAGTCGCCAAGGCCTGCCGCGACGGGCTCAAAATGACTATCCCCTGCGTGGTCGACGGGATCGACAATAAAGTCGACGCCGCCTACGGTGGAGCGCCCGATCGTCTCTGCGTGGTCGATATCGACGGTAAAGTCGCCTACCACAGCAAACGCGGTCCATGGGGTTTCAAACCGAAAGACGCCGAAGCAGCGTTGAAGGAAATTCTGGCCAACGGCGGAAAGGTAGTTATCAGTAAACAGTGATCAGTAACGACGAACGCGGGGCGTTGCCCCGCCGCTAAACAGGCAACATTGATCAGATAACAAACAACGCTACGCAATTCCGTTTAGCGGTCGACGGTACGTCGGCCTTCATCCCGACGAAGTCGGGACGCCGTTGTCGTTCGTCGTTGTCGTTTTTAACCAACCACCATTTCATATCGCACACAACGGGGTTTCATGCGCATTTCTGCATTCCATTGCCCCTCGATCTGCGGTAAACTTCTCTGGTAATGCAAGTAACTGATCGCACAAAGCTGTAAGGACGCCGCATGGAACCATCCGTTATTATCTTGATTGTCATTGTTATAGCAGGCTTTATCGCCTTCTCGATCTACACGGCCGCCAAGAGGCGCAAGGAACTGCACGAGTGGGCGCACAGTCACGGCCTGCATTTCAACCCGGGCAAATCCCACGATATGGACTCGCGGTACGTCGAGTTTAAATGCCTGAACAAAGGGCGCAATCGATACGCCTACAACATCATCACCGGCCTGCTGAACCAGCGTCAAATCACAGCCTTCGATTACCGCTACACAACCGGTTCGGGCAAGAATCGTAAAACGCACCACTTATCTGCGATTATCGTCGTAGCGCCGATACCGCTGGAACCGCTGTTCATCCGGCGGGAGGGGTTCTTCGACAAGGTCACAGAGTTCTTCGGCGCTGACGATATAGACTTCGAATCGGCGGAATTCAGCCGCAAGTTTTTCGTCAAGTCGACCAACAAGAAATGGGCCTACGACATAATCCACCAGCGAATGATGGAGTACCTTCTAAACGCTCCGGGATTCTCGATCCAGTTCTCCGACGACTCGATAATCGCCTGGAACCGAAGAACGTTCACCACTGGCGATTTCGAATCGGCGTTCGATCTGATAGATGGCATGATCGAACGATTCCCGGAATACCTGATCAAACAGCAAACGGGCAAATAAGGCGAAAATTATGGAACCGCTGCTAATTATTGGAATTCCGCTACTGCTGATATTCGGCTGGGCCATCGCCACGTACAACATACTGGTTCGCCTTCGCCAGCATTGCAGGGAGTCATGGTCCGGGATCGACACCGAACTGCGGCGCCGCTACGATCTGATCCCAAATCTCGTGGAAGTCGTCAAGGGATACGCCGCCCACGAACGCGAAGTTTTCCAGGCGGTAACCGAAGCACGCACAAGAGCCCAATCCGCCGGCGGATCGCCCGCCGAACAAGCACAAGCCGAAAACGTGCTCGTCGACGGGATCAAACAACTATTCGCCGTATCAGAAAGCTACCCGGACCTGAAAGCAAGCGAGCAATTTCTGAAGCTGCAAAACGAGCTATCGAACACCGAAGACCGCATCCAAGCCGCACGCCGCTTCTACAACGCAAACGTACGCGATATTAACACGCGAATCGAAGTGTTCCCATCGAATCTGATCGCCGGGGTGTTCACATTCCAACGCGAAGATTTTTTCGAAATTGAAGCTGCGTGCGTCCGCACCGCGCCAACTGTCGCCATCTAGCGCAAAATTTTCTTTTATCTGCGCACACAGGCGAGTCGCCAACGTTATAAATTATAACTATATACGCATCATTGGAGACACCAGATGAAACTTTCGAACATCGGTATCGTCGCCTTAATCACCGCGTTTATGTCGACGGCTGCCCAGGCGGGCGACTGGGGCGACTGGGGCGGTGGGCCAACTCGCAACATGGCGTCGGTCGAAAAGAACATCCCCACGTCGTTCGGGCCTGGAAAGTCCAAAGACGACTCGCGACAGATCGACCCTTCAACCACGCGAAACGTTAAATGGTCACTCGTACTCGGCAGCCAGACCTACGGCAATCCCGTTATCGCCGGCGGAAAAATCATCGTCGGCACAAACGACGGAATGCTCAGGGACAAGCGGTTCAAACGCACTCGCGGCGGGCTGGTGATATGCTGCGACGCCGAAACGGGTAAAACGCTCTGGCGCCTTGTCGTCCCGCGATTCCGCACCAAAGACCGAAAGTTCAACTACGATAATCTTAACCTGGGCATCTGCAACTCAGCGGCGATCCAGGGCGACAGAGCCTATATCGTTTCGAGTCGCGGTGAAGTGCTCTGCCTCGACATGAACGGCCAGGCCGACGGGAACGACGGCGAGTTCCAGGACGAGGGCAAGTACATGGTCGAAGCTGGAAAGCCCCCCGCCAAACTCAACAAGACTGACGCCGACATAATCTGGCGATACGACATGATCGCCGAACTGCCCATGAATCCGCAGGACGCATCTAGCTGCGCGGTTATAGTAGACGGTGATTTTGTCTACGCAGGCACGTCAAACGGTGTTGATCGCGGGCACAACAAGTGCAAATACCCCGACGCGCCGAGCATTATCGTGTTGAACCGAAAGACGGGCAAACTCCTGGCGCAGGACAACGAGAAAACCAGCCGGAACATACTGCACGGCCAGTGGTCGTCACCAGCGTTAATTACCGCAGGCGGTAAGAAGCTGCTGGTCTACGGATGCGGTGACGGAGTTCTCTACGCCTTCGAAGCCCTGACAAAAATGCCCGACGGCGACAAGCCTGAAATACTCAAAGTAGCGTGGAAATACGACTGCAGCCCCAAGGAATACCGGTTCGACAAGAACGGAAAGAAACGCCCGTACGAGAAGCGTCACGCCAGTTACAAGAGCGGTAAGCGCGGCGGAGGGCCTTCGGAGATCATCGCAACGCCCGTGTTTTACAAAGGAAAAATCTACGTGGCGATCGGGCAGGACTCGCGTCACGGTATAGGCGACGGAGCCCTTTCATGCATCGATGCAGCCACGGGCAAAAGGGTCTGGATCTCGAAGCAGGTTGACCGGACAATGTCGACCTGTTCAATCCTCGACGATCTGGTTTACGTCTCGGACTATACGGGCAACCTGCACTGCTTCGACGCCGAAACGGGGCAGCGATACTGGGTGCACGAAACCAAATCACCGCTGTGGAGTTCAACATTCGCGGTGGATGGGAAAGTATTCCTGGGCACCGAGAACAGCGAGCTGTGGGTGCTGCAAACCGGTAAGAAAAAGAAGGTCCTCAACAAGATTAAGCTGCTGGAAAAAATGGCCAACACCCCCACCGTCGCAAACGGCGTACTCTACATCGCCACCGGACGATACCTTTACGCAATATCCGCTGAAAAGTAAGAGGCCCCATGAGACTGACCGGCATTATCATTACGCTGACCCTGACGATATCGAGCGGCGCGGTCTGGGCTGAAGATTGGCCCGAGTGGGGTTACGGTCCGGGTCGCAACATGGCCTCGAATGCGAAGAACCTGCCCGTATCGTTCGCCCCTGGTGAGCAAAAACACGGGCTCCGACAGATCAATATGTCCACAACCCGCTACGTGAAGTGGGCAATTACTCTGGGCAGCCAAACTTACGGTAACCCCGTAATATCAGGCGGTAAAATCATCGTCGGCACGAACGATTCTGTTCTGTCCGATGATCGCTTCAAGCGCACTCGCGGCGGATTGGTTATCTGCTGCGACGCCGAAACGGGCAAAAGGCTCTGGCAACTCGTTGTCCCGCGTCAGATGTTAAGTGAGAAGTGGTTCTCCATTGACCAACTGAATCTGGGCATTTGCAACTCGGCGGTTATCCAAGGCGATCGGGCATACATCGTCTCAAATCGCGGTGATGTGCTCTGTCTCGACATGAACGGACAGGCCGATGGAAATGACGGACCGTTCCAGGACGAGGGCAAGTACATGGTCGCCAAAAACCGCCCCGCAGCCAAGCTCAATAAGTCAGACGCCGACATCATCTGGCGATACGACATAATCACCAGCCTGCCCGTCCGGCCTCACGACGCAATGAGCTGCAGCCCGCTGATTCACGGAGATTTCATATATGTAGGCACTGGCAACGGCGTGGACCTGTCCCACATCAACGTTAAATATCCCGACGCTCCGAGCCTGATCGTGCTGAACAAGAAGACCGGTAAGCTTCTTGCCAAAGATGACGAGAAAATCGGACGCCGCATGCTCCACGGGCAGTGGTCCTCACCTGCGATGGGGAAAATCGGAAACAAAACGCTCATTTTTTACGGTGGCGGAGATGGAATGCTTTACGCGTTCGAGGCGTTGTCCCAGGCGCCCGGGGCAGGCAAGGTCGCAACGCTCAGAAAAGCATGGCGATACGACTGCAATCCTCGCGAGTATCGCTTCCGACCCAACGGTGAGAAGATCGTTTATCAGCGTATACACGGAACCGCTCGCAACACCACGCGCGGCGAGGGTCCCTGCGAGATCATCGCCACGCCTGTGCTCTATAAAGGGCGAGTATATGTGACAATTGGGCAAGATCCGCTCCACGGAACGGGCAAGGGATGCCTCTCATGCGTGGACGCCGCCACCGGTAAGAAAGTCTGGGAGTCGCAACTGGTCGAACGCTCCCTGTCGACCTGTTCAATTTACGACGGTTTGCTCTACATCGCCGACTATACAGGCAACCTGCACTGCTTCGACCCGGATACGGGTAAGCGACATTGGGTGCACCACACCGATCCGGAGTACGGTAAGTGGATACTGAAAACCAACTCACCGCTTTGGAGCTCCACATTCGCCGCCGACGGAAAGGTATACCTCGGCACCGAAAAGAAAGAACTCTGGATATTCCGCACCGGTAAGAAAAAGAAAATACTGAATCGAATTCGCCTCCTGGAGAAGATGTCCAATACCCCGATAACCGCAAACGGTATACTGTACCTCGCCACCGGACGATACCTTTACGCGATATCCGCGAAAAAATAAGAGGCCGCATGAAACTGATCCGTATCATCATAACGCTGACCCTGGCGATGTCGAGCGGCGCCGTCTGGGCTGAAGATTGGCCCGAATGGGGCGGAGGCCCGGGGCGCAACATGGCCTCAGACGCTAAGAATATCCCGCTATCGTTCGGGATGGGCAAAACTAAAGACGGGCGCCGCCAGATCGACATGTCCACGACCCGCAACGTTAAATGGGCGATTACTCTGGGCAGCCAAACTTACGGCAACCCGGTGGTTTCAGACGGTAAGATCATCGTAGGCACGAACGATGCGATATTGTCGGACAAGCGGCTGACCCGCACCCGAGGCGGATTGGTGATCTGCTGCGACGCCAAAACGGGCAAAACGCTCTGGCAGCTCGCCGTCCCGCGATATGTGATCAAGGAACGCGGGTTCTATATGGACCAGATGAATCTGGGCATATGCAATTCGGCGACTATCGAAGGCGATCGGGCGTATCTGGTGACCGGTCGAGGCGAGATTCTATGCCTCGACATGAACGGGCAGTCTGACGGCAACGACGGGCCTTTCCAGGATGAAGGGAAGTTCATCGTCGCCTCTGGACGACCCGCCGCGAAGCTGAACAAGTCCGACGCCGACATCATCTGGCGATACGATATGGTCACACAACTGCCCGTGCGCCCGCACGACGCGGTAAGCTGCGCCGCCCTGATTTGCGGTGATTTTATTTACGTCGGCACGTCAAACGGGCCTGACCTTTCGCATATCAATCTGCCCTACCCCGACGCGCCGAGCTTTATCGCGTTGAACAAGAAAACCGGTAAGTTGGCGGCGGTTGACGACGAGAAAATCGGGCGTCGGATGCTGCACGGCCAATGGTCGTCACCGGCGATGGGGAAAGTTGGCGACAAAACGCTGATATTCTACGGAGCCGGCGACGGACTGCTCTACGCGTTCGAGCCACTGTCCAAATCACCCGAAGGCGACAAACCGGCGACACTGAAAAAAGTCTGGTCATACGACTGCAATCCGCATGACTATCGCTTCGACGCCCAGGGCAAAAAACGCCTGTACCAAAGGCTTACCGGACCGGCGAGGAACAAAGTTCGTCGCAACGGGCCAAGTGAAATCATCGCCACGCCGGTATTCCATAACAACCGCGTTTACGTAGCCACCGGACACGACCCGAACCATGGAACCGGCGACGGTATGCTCTCGTGCGTAGACGCCGCCACCGGTAAGAAGGTGTGGGACTCGCGAAAAATCGAACGCTCGCTGTCAACCTGTTCGATCTACAACGGGCTGCTCTATATCGCCGACTATTCCGGCAGCGTCCACTGCTTCGACGCCGATACCGGTAAGCGATACTGGATCCATCACACCGACCCGCAATTCGAAAAGCATCCGTACAGACCCACCTCACCGCTGTGGAGCTCAACGTTCGCCGTCGACGGGAAAGTATACCTCGGCACACAGCGGAAAGAGATGTGGATATTTAAAGCGTCAAAAAAGAAAAAGATATTCAACAAGATCAAGTTGTTGGATAATATGTCCAGCACGCCGGTAACCGCTGGCGGAGTATTGTACGTGAACACAGGGCGATATCTCTACGCCGTCCAGGCCGAGACCAAGCCGTCAGATAATTAACAAGCATCAGGAGCGAATAATGAAATCATCGATCATCCGTATCGTCGCACTTATCGCAGCGGTCTGCGCCTTGGCGCCTGTCGCCCGGGCCGCCGACATTACCCACAAGTTCCTTGGCGTCGACAACAAGGCCAACAACCTCATATACGTCGACCAGACAGACGCCGCGAAAAACTGGACGACCGCGATCCCCGGCGGATCCCGCGATCTGCAGATTATCGACGGGAACAAGGTGCTCGTCAGCCACGGTAACGGAGCCGGTGAATACGACCTGGCTACGGGCAAAAAGCTCTGGTCGATCGATTCGTTCAGAGGCATCAACTCGGCCCGCCGCCTACCGTGCGGAAACACCCTGCTGGGCGGAGCTGGTAAAGGCGGAATCGCCATCTACACCGTAGACGCCAAGGGAAAAACGCTCAACACGCGGATCCTCAAGGGAATGCGGGACCTTCGCCTGATGAGGGCGCTGAAAAATGGGAACATTCTGCTGACCATCGGCGGACCCTACCGAGCTGTCGAAGTTGACGCCAAAGGAAAAATCGTCTGGCAGGCAAAACTACCGGGCAAGGGCTACAAAGCCACACGCCTGCCCTGCGGAAACACGCTTGTCTCAACGGCCAACGCCGTGCAGATAGTCGAGTTCGACGCAAACGGTAAAACCGTAAACTGCGTCGGCGGGAAAAAGTCACATCCGGACATGCTGCTGGACTGCTTCTCGGGCTTCGATACGCTGAAAAACGGGAATGTGGTCGTAGCCAACTGGCTGGGACACGGTAACCAGGGCAAGGGCAAGCACCTCATCGAATTCGACAAGAAGAACAAAGTCATCTGGACATGGGGCGATCACAAAACCGCAAAGGTGCTCACCAACGTTCTGCTGACAGACGAGATCAAACCAACCACATCCCCCGCCGATGCAGGCCAGTGGACCGCCCTGTTCGACGGAAAAACGCTCAACGGTTGGACCAACCCCTACGAATGGGGCAAAGCCGCCATCGTCGATGGCGAAATCCACCTGACGACCACCAAACGCAAATTCTTCCTGACCACCGCCAAGCAATACGCCGACTTCATCTTCGAAGTTGAAGTCAAAATGCCCGAAGGTAAGAGCAACTCAGGGTTCATGTTCCGCTGCCACCGCAAGCCCAACAAGGTATTCGGCTACCAGGCCGAGGTCGACCCGTCAGATCGCAAATGGTCCGGCGGACTGTACGACGAAGGGCGTCGCGGATGGCTTTACCCCAACAAAAAGAAAAAGGAAACCATCGCAGCTTTCCGTAAAAATGCGGGAGAAACCTTCAAACGCAACGACTGGAACAAGTACCGCATCGAATGCGTCGGGATGAGCCTGAAGATATCCGTTAACGGTGTGATGACAACCGATTTCAAAGACGCAACCGACGCGCAAGGCTACCTAGCACTGCAGCATCATGGCGAGAAGGGCAAGATTTACCGCTTCCGAAATATCCGAGTCAAAGTCATCAAACCCGCCAAGGAATAACAACAATGAACACCCGCAAAATAGTCGCATCCTGCATACTGGTGACACTGACAGGGTTGTGCGTAGCCCTGGCCCAGGACTCAGCCAAAACCCCGCCGGTGGCGCTGCGGGCTGACAATATACTAGTCCCCCCAGCCACCGGTCCGGTTAGCGGCGTGACGATCGTAAACCTCCGCAACGCACCGTACACGGGCAAGGTCACAGTCACCCTGCCCGACGGATGGAAGGCCAACCAAACCCAGTTCGATGTCACGCTCGAACCGAACGAAAAGAAGCAGATCGAGTTCTCGCTCGAAAAAGCGGCCGCCAACAAGGACCACGTGTATCCGTATACGATAACCGCCGTCGGCGGCGGGCAAACTGTAACCGTTAATCAAAAGCTGATCTGCGCCACCACGCCGTACGTCAAACCGAAGATCGACGGCGACCTGGCTGAGTGGTTCGACGACGCGGTGCCGGTTGCGTTTGACTGCAAGGGCAAGAAGACTGTCGTGCGAACGTACTGGAACAAGCGTAACTTCTGCCTGAGCCTGGAAGTGCAGGAAGACAAATACGAACCGGCCGCCGATGCTGTCCAGTTCGCCCTGGCCTACGGCAAGGCGTCGACCGGTAAGTCGGCGGACGACAAGACCGCACGCTACGAATTCGTGATCGTCGGCGGGAAGTGCTACCAACTGGTAAAACCGGGCGCCCCGCTGGGCGATACGCTGAAACCCGCCGCGCTGCCGACAGAGCCCGTCGCCAAGTCGGAAGTCGCTATCAAACGGGCAAAGGACATCACAACATACGAAGTGTCAATCCCGATGCGCCCGATGATGAAAGTGCTCAAACCGACCACCGGGCGTAAGTATAACTTCGGCTTGATCGTCCACGATCCAGACGGCGCAGGCGTGCGGGAGATGGCGAAAGTCACAAGCCCCCTGCCCGGATCAACCAACAAATACGCATGGCAAAAATGGATCGGAGCCAAATTCCCCGAAAAGCCCCTGCTCGACAGCAAACTCGAATGGGGCTTCTGTACATCAATACACTAATCGACAAGAGGCGGGTAGCTACCATCACCCGCAAGCAAATGCATTTACTAACGGTGATTGAAGACAAATGAGTTGCCAACCCCCAATGATTACCGGTAGAATCGAAGTGTGAAATCATGAAAGAAGACCCGATCGTTAAAGAAGTCAGGCGTATTCGCCAGGAACATGCAGCCAAACACGGGCATGATCTGGATGCAATTTTTTCCGACTTGAAAACAAGAGAAGCTCAGGACAAAGGACCGAAAGTCTCGTTCCCGCCTAAGCCCAGCCTACAACGAACCTAAACGTAAACCACGTTGAGGCTGGCGAATCGTTAACGCGAGCCTGACACATCGGTTTGCTCCAACCTAACCAAAGTTATCACCAGAAAAAGGACTGTACAATGAATCTTAAATCCACAACTTTGATCAGCTTGCTTGTTGTCGCTATGTGCGGCGTCGTTTTCGTTGCGGGCTGCGAAGAGCCTACCGTGAAGACCTCAGGCGCCGCAGCCAAAGGCGCGATCGTTATCAAATCGGCGTTGGCGGAAAATGAAGATCCGACACTGGCGGGCAAGACTGCGGCTGAGGCTTTGAAAAAAGCTCTCGGCGATACGGCGCCGAAAGTTGTTCTCGTAACCGACTGCTTCGACGATAAAGAACTGAAAACCAAAGTAGTCCAAGCCGTAACCGCAGTGTTCTCCAAAGATGTAGTCGTCGGCTTCTCCGGATACGGTGCCTTCGCTCAAGCCGGAGCACAGGACCTCGATACGGTTTGCGTAATGGGAATCGGCGGAGCCGGGATCGACGTGCAACTGGCGTTGGTGAAGAACATGGGCGGTAAGGACAAGGACGGCAAGAGCCTATCGTTCGAAGACGATAACGCCGCACTCACCAAGGCTCTGGGCGACGCAGCACGCAAGCTGGCCAAGCAGGTCCAAAAGAAGCCCGACTCAAAACTCCTGATCGCCATCGCCGACGCACACTCGCCCAAGAACCAACTGTTCATGAACGGCTTGCAGGACGTCGTCGGTAAGGACTTCCCAATCACCGGCGGTTCGATCTCCAAGAACGATGGCGAAACGTTCCTCCACTACAAGGGCGAACTCTACAGCGACTCTGCGATAGCGATAATGCTCTCGGGCGATTTCAAAGTATCCCTCGCCGGTCGCCAGGCGAAAACCAATGATGCGGTGATCGCCACCGCCAAGGACGGAGCGGCTGAAGCGTTGAAGGCGCTCGACGCCAAACCGATCGCAATGCTGGCCTTCGACTGCGCCGGGCGCAAAGGCAAACTCGACAACCTCAGCGACGAGCTTTCGGCGTTCCAGGGCGTAACGGGTAAGGACATCACGTTGTTCGGTTGCTATTGTGCAGGCGAATTCGGACCAGCCGACGTCAAAGACAAGACACCCGGCGTGCTATCCAGCGGAATGGGTTGGCACGCGATGATCACGTTCATCGGACGCTAAAGTGATATCCCAATCGCGACGTGATTTCCTGCGCACCGCGGCCATTACCGGTGCGGCGATCTGGACAGGTTCACCCTGCCGGGCCGACCAACTGCTGGGCGGGAATTCGGCGCGCACAATAAAGTACCCCAGCACCGCCGATTCGACCGATCAGCCGGCGATCTTCTACGCGCCGGACTCGAAAACACCGGTCCCGTTGCTGGTCGGCCTGCACACATGGAGCGCGAGTTACAGGCAAGTCGGCGGGCGTTGCCCTTACGGTCCGTGGTGCGTTAAAAACAACTGGGCGTTCATTGGGCCTGACTTCCGCGGGCCGAACAGGAGACCGCAGGCCTGCGGGTCGCAACTGGCTGTCGACGATATCGTCAGTGCGGTGAAATACGCACAGAAAGTCGCCAACATCGACGCCAACCGCATCTACCTGGTCGGCGTCTCGGGCGGCGGGCACATGGCGATGTTAATGGCCGGTCGCACGCCGGAAATCTGGGCCGGCGTCTCGGCATGGGCGGGAATATCCGACCTGAAGGCATGGCACGCCGAGTGCAAAAAGGCCAAACGCCGCTACGCCTCGGACATTGAAAAATCCTGTGGCGGACCGCCCGGGGCAAGCGACGCGGTGGACCTGGAGTACAAGAACCGATCACCGCTTACCTGGCTAGCCGCAGCCAAAAAGGCGGGCGTAAACCTCGACATTAACACAGGAATCTTCGACGGACACAAAGGCTCAGTCCCGATCAGCCACACGCTACGGGCGTTCAACGCAGTAGCAAACCCCGCCGATCGCATCTCAGACGCCGACATCGCCCATATGGTCCAGAAATCAGAAATCCCCACACACCTGCGGAAGAAAATGTCTGATCGCAGCTACGGGCCCAAAATTCCGCTGATGCGGAAAGTGTCCGGCACGGCCCGCGTAACGATATTCAAAGGCGGACACGAGATAATCCCCGGCGCCGCCCTGCAATGGCTCTCGAAGCAGAAGAAGAAATCAGCAGCCAAACCAAAATAGCGCCGATGGCAAGACTACCATCACTCAAACGTTATATATACAATGGCGGTTACTGTGCGTGTATAAGGAGCTGAATGATGAACCCACGATTGATAATGCTATCATTGGCGGTATCGTGTCTGCTGGTTTGCACGAGCGACGCGGCGTCGACCGATCCGAATACAGCGACGGTGTCGATCTCCGCCAGCGGATCGTTGGCGATGGGGACTCTGGGCGAAAACGCAGGCATACATCCCAATCGAGATTACACATTCACCAAGGTCCCCAAACCCCTTCAGGGACTACAGTTTACTTCGCATCAGCACAAAAAACCGGCCGGTTACACCTGCACCATTAAAACGTCCGGCCGGTTGTATATTTGCCTGCAAAAACCGCTGACTCCCAAGGCGATGAAACTCACCGGCGCCTGGAAACCCACCTGGCAAATGGACACCGTCATCAAGGGTAGAAGTTACCCATGGGCGATCTTCAGCCTCGACGCTAAAGCAGGTACAGCGATCTCAATCCCCGCGTCTGACAGATGGGGTGCCATAATAGCGGCAGGAAAAATCGAAAATCTGAAAATCGCCAGCCCAACCGTCAAGGCGCCCCGTCGCAAATCGGCCAGGAAATCGCCCGCTGCCTCCGATGAGTACGGTTATCTCACGCGGGACATCGCCAATCGAAGATGGTTCGACAGTATCGGTGACCAATCTCTGGCGAAAGAGGCGTTGATACTCCCGTCCGACAAAACACCTATAGACGTAGTCCTGCGGCGAACAGAGGCCCTGGCGACGCAGATATTCTCAATGAAAAACGCGCCGGACATCTCCAAGCTAATCGCCGAACTCAAAGCTCTTCGCTCAGAATCGCCAAGTCGCGAACTGTTCGACAAGGCCTGCAAACTCCGACGCAAAATCGCATTTGCGAACCCCCTGCTCAACTTCGACAAGCTGCTGTTCATCACGCGACATGACCCGGGCGGACCGTTCCACATGTGCGATCAGTTCTACGGATGCAACGCCAAACCCGGCGGAGGGCTGTACGTTTTGTCCGATGCGTTCTCGGCGAAGCCAAAAGTAACGAATCTGCTGGCCAATTCGGTGGTCCAGTCCGGGCGCCTGAAGGGCCAAAAACTCACCGGCGGTTCGTTCCTCTCACCGGAACTGTCGTACGACGGTAAGACGATCCTGTTTGCCTGGACCCAGGCCAAGGGCAAAAAGACTTACACCTGGGGACCCGAGATCAGCTATCACATTTTCAAGTGCAACGTCGACGGTTCAGAGCTCCAGCAGCTCACAGACGGCGAGGCCGACGACTTCGACCCGTGCTTCCTGCCCGACGGCCGCATCGCCTTCATCTCGCTGCGCCGAGGCGGATATCTCCGCTGCGGGCGTCATTGCCCGGTCTACACACTGTTTGCGATGAACCCCAACGGCAGCAAGATCACCCCTCTGAGCCATCACGAAACCCACGAATGGCAGCCTAGCGTCGATAACGACGGGATGCTGGTCTACACGCGATGGGACTATATCGACCGCGACACTAACGTCGCACATCACATATGGATTTCGTACCCCGACGGACGCGACCCCCGCAGCCTCCACGGGAACTATCCCGTTGACCGCAACAAACGCCCGTGGATGGAAATGGAGATCCGAGCGATACCCGGTTCGCACAGATACGTCGCTGTCACCGGCGCACATCACGGTAATGCGCTCGGCTCGCTGGTGCTGATCGATCAACGCATCGAAGACGACAACGCCATGAGCCAGCTGAAACGCCTCACGCCAGAGGCCCCGTTCCCCGAATCCGAAACCAACACCAGAACCGGAATGCGATACGGAACGCCCTGGCCGTTGAGCGAAGACTTCTACCTCTGCGTTCACGACCCGGCAGCCAGGAATCGCGGACTGCACCTGATAGACCGCTTCGGCAACCGCGAACTGATATACCGCGACGCATCGGTGTCGTGCCTGAGCCCCATCCCGCTGCGGGCCCGCACCAAACCGCCTGTAATACCCAACCAGACAAACAAGTCAGGCCCGGCGACAATAGCGGTAATGAATGTGTACAATGCTGACTTCGAGTGGCCCGAGGACACGAAGATCAAATCGCTGCGAATCGTGCAGATGCTTCCCAAGTCCACCGCTCCGCCTAACAAACCGCGAATCGGCGTGGCCAACCAGACAAACGCCCGAGCAGTCCTCGGCGACGTTCCAGTCGAGGCCGACGGAAGCTGCTACTTCCAGGCTCCGGTGGGCGTACCGATCTACTTCCAGGCCCTGGACTCGCGCGGGTTGGCGGTCCAATCGATGCGGTCAGCCACTTACGTCCACCCGGGCGAACGCCTTACATGCCTTGGCTGCCACGAACGCAAACTCGCCACGCCCAAGGCCTCCAACGCGCCAAAAATGCCGCTGGCGATGAAACGCAAACCCTCGAAAATACGCCCCGAAGCTGACGGATCGAATCCGTTCAACTATCCCCGACTCGTCCAACCGGTGCTCGACAAGCACTGCGTAAAATGCCACACCCAAAACAACGCCAAGAAGGACCGCAAAAAAACCGCCCCCGACCTGCGAAACATTATCACAAACAAGAACGGATGGACCCAATCGTACGTGTCGCTGGCGGGCAAATACGGATTCTACTTCCACGTAACCAACGGTTCGATCAGATCGGGCGTTCATGGCGGCAGCAGATCCATCGCCGGTAAGTTCGGAGCCATCGCCTCGCCACTGTTCAAGATGCTCGAAAAAGGACACCACGATTTAAAACTGCCCGCAGACGATCTGCATCGCCTGACACTCTGGCTCGACAGCAATTCAGAATTCTACGGCGCCTACTACAAAACGAAAGAACAAGCAGCCGGTGAGATAGTCCTCCCCGACCTGAAATAACGCCCCACAGGAGCAAGCCATAATGTCCAACAAAGCGACCAAACGCATCGCCGCAGTATTCGCAGCTATCGTTATCAGCGCGATACTCACGCCCGCACGCGCCGCCGACTACGTTAAAAAAGCCACATGGCACGAGTCGATGTTCGCCACTCGCCAAGCAATGGTTGGCAAGCGGCCGGCGTCTATGGAACCTGCCGGTCTGCCGGACATGTCCAGAGACCCCTACACCATCGCCGCATGGATTCAAACCAAAAGCGACGGAACGATCTTCGCGAAATGCCCGCCCGGAAAACGTTGGACACGCAACGGCAAAACCCTGTTCATCGGCGGCGGACGCATTCGCATGGACTCCCATTCGGTGGGCTCCTTCGGAGGCACATCGAGAGTGACCGACGGAAAATGGCATCACGTCGCACTAGTGGGCACCTCAAAAGGACAGATCATATACGTCGACGGAAAAGCCGAAGCCACCGGCAACCTCGCTCTGCGACCAGCCCCCAAAGGCTCAGTCGGAAAAATCGGATACACAGCACAGGATTTCCCGAGACGCAACTCGCACTTCACAGGACTGATCGACGATGTACGGATTTACAACCGCGTCCTGTCGGCAAAGGAACTCGCGAGCATTATGGCCAAACCCGACTCCCTCAGCCCCAACGGACTGGCCGGCTACTGGCCCTTCGACTCAGGCGTTATGGACGCCTCGGGCAACAACAACCACGCAATAAGCATGAAGGGCGCCAAACTCTCTACCGGAAAAATCGGCAAGGCGTTGGATCTCAACGGGCAGGTCAAAATCCTCATGACCGCACCCGGACAAAAGCAGAACCCCAACATTCCGATCTGGTCGTTCCTGCGAAAAAGTTTCACCGACGAGGCCGCACGCAATGAGATGACTTGGGAAATTGAAGACGGCATATGGCGTAACGATTGGAAAACCGGCGATTACGCAGCACTGGCCAAGCGATACGCAGCCGCATCGCACCGCTCGCCGACGCACGCTAAACAGGCTGGAAAACTGGCGGCCAATACAAAAGACGCCGCCGGTCTGGCGAAAGTCCGCCAGGCGTATCTGCGATCGAGAGCATACGAAAGCGTAATGGACAAGCTCAAGGAGCTCGATATCGTCGGCCTGCGACGCATGCTCGGCAACCTGGAGAAAACGGGCGCCAAAACTGACAAGACTCTGGCGCTACTCGACGCGATCGAAGCCAAAGCGGTAAAAATGGCCGAAACCGAAATCACACCCGACGCCATGATCGCATTCAAAAAAGACGTTCAGCAGGTGCGATACGACGCGTTGATCAAGAACAACCCGCTGATGGACTTCGAAAAACTCCTGTTCGTCAAACGATTCAAATATCAGTCGAACCACTACTACACCGACTTCATTAACGGGTGCAAAACGTTCGGCGGAAACCTGTGCGTGCTCGATCTGAAAAGCGGCGACGTGATCGATCTGATCCCGGAAATGAACACAGGAATCTTCGGCAGATTCGACTTGCACTTCAATGCCGATAAAGTCGTATTCGCCTGGAAGAAAGAGAAGGAAGAAGGCTTCCGTATCTACGAAGTCCCCATCGATCCGAAAACAGGCAAACGCACCGGGAAAGTTCGCCAGGTCCTCCAGGCTCCGGCCAATGAAAAAGAGATACAGGAAAAATATCGCGTAGGTTACCACCACGGAACCGATGACATGAATCCGGTCTACCTGCCCGACGGCGGGATAGTATTCATCTCGTCACGCTGCATGTACGGTATCCTCTGCGACAATCCGGACGTTTTCTGCACCACGCTGCTGTATCGAATCGATGCAGACGGCAAGAACCTGCAGAAGCTCACCAACTCAGCGGTAAGTGAAGCCACGCCCACGATCCTGAACGACGGCCGAATCATGTACACCCGCTGGGAATATCTCGATAAAGGCTCGGTGACTAACAAATGCTTGTGGGCGGTTCGACCCGACGGAACCGGCCAGGCCGAGATCTACGGTAGCGACATCACGTATCCGGCATCGTTCCACCAGGGACGTGCCATCCCCGGTACGAACACGAAGTTCGTATTCCTGGGCGTACCGCACTATCCGCAGAACGGTGTGGGCACGGTTATCCGAATCGACATGACCAAGAACATCCGCACACGTGAGCCGATGACGTACATCACGCCTGATGTTGACGTACGCGGCCAGGGCGGATTCTGGCACGATCGCGACGGCAAATGGGGTCCGCACCGCCTGTTCAAAGAACCCTTCCCGCTGAGCGAAGAGTTCTTCTTAGTCTCGATGAACGTCGAGAAGAACTGGAAACACCCCACCGCCTGGGACATCTGCCTGCTGAGCGAATCGGGCGATACCGCCGTGATCCACTCGGACCCGAAAATTGGCCTGTTCCAACCTATCCCGCTGAAAAAACGCAAGACGCCAGTAGTGCTCAAAGGCGCGATCAACCCCGAGTTGGCAAAAAAGGGCCTTGCCTTGTGCATCGTCACCGATATCTACCAGGGAATGGAAGACACCCCGCGCGGATCGATCAAATACATCCGCGTCAACGAGCAAATCCCGCGTCCCTGGGCCTCCAGGCGACGCTGGGGCGGAGATTCATACGATCAGCAACACGTAACGATCACCAAGGACACCCACCTCGGCCTGAAAATTCAGGTTGGCATAGTTCCCGTTGAGAAAGACGGATCGGCGAACTTCTACGTGCCTGCCGACAAGAACGTATACTTCCAGGCGCTCGATGAAAATTACATGGAAGTTCAGCGTGAACGCACGTGCGTGAACTATCGGCCCGGTGAGTCGCGTTCGTGCATGGGTTGCCATGAAACGCCGAATGATATCGTATCGGCCAAGAGTCGCGTGGTAAGCGCGCTGAAGCGTAAGCCTTCAACGCCCGGCCCGCAGCCTGGCGAAAAGTCCGGCTCGAAACCGCTGTATTACCCGGTCGACGTCCAGCCTGTGCTGGATAAGCATTGCGTAAAATGCCACTCCGGCGACAAGCCCAAGGGCGAACTTGACCTTTCCGGTACGCTGACAACACTGTTCAGCGTTTCGTACGAAAACCTAGTAAAAGAGCGACGACGCGGTAACGGCCGCAGACGATTCGACCTGTTCCCCACGATCGGCGAGAATCACCCCAAAGCCGGTAACACCGAATATCTACCAGCCCGTTCGCTCGGTTCGCACGCGAGTATTCTGATCGCGATGCACTCGAAGGGTAAGGTCAAACTCAAGGACCCCAAGCAGGCCGAGATAGCAGCGAAACTGGCCAAGGTGCACGAAGAGGGCAAAGTGAACTTACCTCTTGAGGACATGATCCGCCTGCAGACATGGGTGGAGGCCAACGGGCAATATTACGGTAGTTACTACGGCAGGCGCAACCTGAAGTACAAGGACCACCCGAACTTCCGCCCGGTCCCGACGTTCGAGAATGCAAGATCAACCACCGCCCCGCTGCCTGAAGACCAGCGATAAACGAACGTATATCGAGATCGAAAATACGCATATGGATGTCACGAACATCTCTGTTTGGCAGCGAGGGATCGCCCCGCGGCCGGGGCGGCTTCGCATGAAGAGGCTTTGCGGCAGGCGGAGCCTTGGCCCGGCCGAAAGGATCGGCAAATAATGACAGCGCACGCATCACGGCGAGAATTCTTGAAAATTGCGGGTATGGGAGCGGCGGCTTTGGTGTTGCCTGCCCGCATAGTCGCCCAACCGGCCCGGAGCAGGCCCAATGTCCTGTTTATCCTGGTCGATGATTTCGGGTGGAACGATGTAGGATACAACGGTTCGACATTCTATGAAACCCCGCACATAGACCAATTGTCAACCGAGTGGATGCGTTTTGACTTTTGCTACACTCCCAGCCCCATGTGTTCTCCAACGCGCACCAGCGTAATGACGGGGAAATCGCCAGCGCGTCACGGTGTGACCCAGTGGCTCCCGGGCCGCCAGGTGAAAAACGAGAAAGTTCTCTGCGCCAAAACCTTTTCGCATATGAAGAAAGAAGAAACCACCCTGGCCGAAGCATTCCGAGAAGGCGGTTACACCACCGGTTTTCTGGGCAAATGGCACATGGGAGCTCTCAAGAAAACCGGCGGACCAAAAAACCACGGGTTTGATTCGCAATTGGCGGTTATCGAAACCAACAAATGCGCCATGTTCTATCCGTTTAACAATCACCCCAAATACTTTCCGGACGCCAAAAAGGGAGACAATTTCACGGATAAACTGACCGACGCGGCCGTCGAGTTCGTCACAACCAAACGCGACAAACCCTTCTTCCTTTACCTCGCCCATTTCGCCATGCACGCACCCATCGCATCCAAGCCCGAGCTGCGGCGGAAGTTTGAAGCCAAGGCGAAAAAACTACCGCCATTGTCCAAAACCGAAAGCATGATTCACGACCCCTACGGGTCCAAACCGTATAAGAAACGCCAGGACGAACCGGAATACGCGGGCGAATTGGCTACTCTGGACGAAAACATCGGCCGCCTGGTAAAAGCCCTCAAGGACGGCGGGCTGTACGAGAACACCATCATCATATTCACCGGCGACAACGGAGGACGCACGGGATTCTTCCACGGACCACCGACATCTGTCCAGCCGCTACGCGCCGGGAAGACATATGTTTTTGAAGGCGGTTTACGCACGCCTCTGCTGATACACTGGCCAGGACGCACCAAGCCGGGAACGAACTGCCAGACGCCTGTTATCGGCATGGACTTTTACCCAACTCTGCTTGAGATGGCCCACTTGCCCGCCAAGCCAAAGCAACATGTTGACGGTGTAAGCCTGGTGCCTCTAATCGAGGGCAAAACTTTCAAACGCGACGCTCTTTACTGGCATTTCCCGCATTATCAGGGCGAGGGCGGTTATCCCGCCAGCGCCATCCGCCAGGGCGATTACAAATTGATAATGAACTATCACCACGGAGATGTGCTTCTTTACGATATCGCCAAAGATCCCCACGAGAAGAACGACCTCGCCGCCTCCATGCCCGACAAAACCCGCGCCCTTAAAACCAAATTGGTCGGCTTCCTCAAAGAAACAAACGCGAAAATCCCCAAGCCCAATCCGGGCCGTAAGAATCCGAAGAAGAAACACAAGCCCCGACTAGGCAAGCAAAGGGTAAAAAAGTAGAATACAATCGGCCCTGTTGATATAGTTTGGTCGAAAGAATGAATATATCACCAGTTATGAGCCTATAGTGTAAGTATACCGCATACAATATTTTCGGCAGACGCCAGAGGAGCAAACATGAAAACAAAGAACGTGATCCTGGACCTCCCCGACCAGAGCGACACTCTAAACGAAATCACCGCCGACAAGCAGCACGACATAATCAGCGTGTCACTGTCGTCGGCGATGGACGGCGGCATTGTAAGACACTTCGCCCTGGTGGTGTGGACCGACGAAGACGAAAGCGAACACTGGCACGTAGGCTCAACGCCAGGCCGCACCTACAGCGAATAAAACGTGAGACGACCAAACGCGCCCTGCCAACCCGATTGGGTGCAGGTCAATTGGAGTCTCCCTGGTCTTCCTGGGAGTCCTTTCCGGTTAATCGCTCCCGCATTTGCTTACCCTTCTTGTAACTGTCGGTGAAGTTTCGTCGGAACGCAGGGATAAGCAGGGTTAGCAGAACGCCTAATCCAATACCGATCGGGATTGCCAGACGCTCGAAAACCTCCAACGTGGAAGCAAATATCATAGTCGTTCTCTCCGCTAATACGGGTAATTCAATATCCGACGCCACCGGCGCTTCAATTCTCGAACACCAATAATCCGATGGCAAGGGAAAACCTGCAGGCAATGGAACGCAATCGGATCGACAATCATAATTTAACGTGCGTGCCCCAGCGGTAATAGGGTAAACTGTCGTCAACTTGAAAAGGAACATTATGAACAGACGAAAATTTATCCAGACTATCGGACTCGGCGCTGCCGGTCTTTCGCTGCTCCCAGCCGCTACGCTGCGGGCCGCCAATGGGAAACGCAAACCCAACGTCATTGTCATCCTTGCCGACGATCTGGGCAACGCCGACACCACTATATTCGACGGATGGATCAAAACACCCCGCATTAAACGCATGTCCAAAGAGGGCCTGACGTTCACCGACTTCCACACCAACAGTTCGGTCTGTAGCCCTACGCGAGCGGCATTTCTCACCGGGCGGTATCAGCAGCGGGTCGGGATCGTCGACGTAATGGCCCGCCACCTCGATACGCCAAGCCTCTCGCCGAAGGAACTAACGCTCTCTCGCCTGATGAAGCAAGGCGGTTATCGCACGGCATTGTTCGGTAAGTGGCATTTGGGCAAGGAGCTCGAAAACAATCCGATCCATCACGGGTTCGACGAATTCCGCGGCTACCTGGACGGGTGCATTGACTACCACGATCACGCTAAGGAATGGTTCAACGGACTGAAAATAGAGCCCCAAAAAGGCTACTCAACGCACCTGATCACCAGCAATTCCGTCGATTTTATCAAACGCAACAAGGACAAACCGTTCTTCCTGTACGTTGCTCACGAATCGGTGCACCTGCCCTTCCAAACCCCCGCCGACACGGTGGCCGACAGGAAGCCGTTCCCCAAGAGCATGCGATGGAACCGGGATCGGATCCGCCCGAAATACAAAATCATGGTCGAAGAAATGGACAAGGGGATCGGTGAAATCTTCGATACGCTCAAAAAGTGCGATATCGAGAAAGATACGTTCGTGTTCTTCTTCTCCGATAATGGCGCGACCGGTTTCGGGTCGAACGCACCCTACCGCGGCGGGAAGTTCAGCCATTACGAAGGCGGACATCGCGGTGGAGCGATCGCCTGGATGCCTGGACGAATCAAACCCGGGACAACCACAGACGCCCTGACAGTTGGGATGGACCTGCTGCCGACGATAACCGACCTGGTGGGCATTAAAGTACCCCCCTCCCGCAAACTCGACGGGACCAGCATGAAGGACCTCATCTTCAACGGCGCCGATTTCCCCGATCGAAAAATCTTCTTCGGCTACGAACCCAAACTCGGAACCGCACTGCGAGACGGGCAGTGGAAAATGATCGCAAAGAAGGGCAAGGCCCAACTCTACGATCTGAAAACCGATATCGCCGAAAAGAACAACATTATCGACAAGCACCCAAAACGCGCCAAAGAAATGCAAGCCGCCATCGAAAAATGGGCAGCAGAAATGCTCATAGAAGTAGACGCCCGCAGACGAAAGATGCCAAAGCCGCGAAAATAACGGTTTTTGCTTGACTGACGCATACATATCGAATGCATACTTATATTCATGAAAATTACGCTAAATATTGATGACGACGTCTTGACGCATGCTTCAAAACTTACTGGCGTACAGGAGAAAACCGCCTTGGTGCAAATGGGGCTGGAAGCATTGATCGCCCGCTTCAGCGCCAAGCGTCTTACCGCACTCGGCGGGACCGAGAAAAAACTAAAACCGATCCCACGCCGCAGGAGTTCGTAGCATGATCCACATGCACCCGTAACGGCACCGCGGCGACACGCCGCGGCTCTACACCGTAGAACCCTCGCGTCTTGTTCGTGTGAAAATTAATTCGCACACATCCACGTTAACAACCAGTCCTATCGCTACTACGCGCATGGACAGAGCCGCGGCGTGTCGCCGCGGTGCCGTTACACACCTACCGAATACTCTTGAGCTTGGCGATGATGTCCGCCTTCCCTGCTTTGGGTAGATCGAAACCTGCTGCGGTGGTTTGGGTTTTGACTTTGTATGTTCCCAGGTGGCCTCGGAAGGTTATTTTGCCCTGGGCGTCGGTTTTGAATTTCGTGGGCGTCATCCACCATTCGCCTTTGATCAACTTGTGCAACGCTGTGTACGCCGGTTTGGGCGACATGTCTTTTCGCACTAGCCCCGCCGGGGCGCCCTGCCATGATCTCGCGTCGGAGAAATCCCACCAGGTGATCGCCTCGACCGACGGATGGCTGTAAAGCAGGCGGTAGAATTCGACAACTTGTGCGGCTTGGCGTTTTTCGCCTTCGGGCGTTGAATGCCAATCGGTGCGACGCTTGTGCCAGTCGCCATCTTTCTTCAAATCGCCCGAGAGAATCGTAAGTTCTGTGAAGTGCAGCGGTTTTTTGAACTTCGCGAATCGCTGGCAGACATCCCAGGCCCACTTGGCCCCACGATATTTCGAGTGCATGTGCGACTGTAGGCCGATCGCATCAATCTTAACACCGGCGGCAAGAGAGTCGGCAATGAGCTTCTCGTAGCTCCGACCGAGTTGGTAATCGTTCAGCAGGAGCGTGGCTTTGGGGTTGGTTTTTCTCGCTACGGCGAAGCACTGCTTAATAAGCTCAACCTGGCCGGTTTTCTTGCAAACGTCACGCAGAGCGGTCTGACCTTTACGGCTGAACTTGGGCATCACTACAACTTCGTTCAACACGTCCCACGTCTCGATCAGGCCGCCGAAATCCTTAACCTCACGCTCAATCCGCCCGAGCTGAAGCTTCATAACTTCGTCAGTCGGTTTACCCTTTAGCCACTTGGGTTGAACCTCATGCCAACAAAGCGGATGGCCCTTGGCGACAAGCCCATTGGCCTTGCACCATTTGGCCATTGCGGTTACTTGTTTGATCTGCGTCGGCCGTTCCGGTTGGGCTTTATGCTCGTACATACCCCAATAAAACGGAAGCGTCGCGAA
The DNA here is from genome assembly GCA_018645065.1 of Phycisphaerales bacterium. GTDB lineage: Bacteria > Planctomycetota > Phycisphaerae > SM23-33 > SM23-33 > BS750m-G57. The sequence goes on along the minus strand of JABGPF010000019.1, from coordinate 7,044 downwards.
GTTCAGCAGCCCGGAAAACTGCCTGGCGTATTTACCGTTAAGCTCATCACTACCGAGCTGATCGTAGGCGAACATATTTGAACCGAACAGGAATTTGTTGCGCACCATTTCGACGGTAACTTCGGCGTTGCGCAGCGGCTTGCCGTCAGCGGTGCGAACAGTAAGCGTAACCTCGGTTGTGCGATGTTTGGCGATGCGAGCGTCAACGGCCTTATCCGAAAGCGGATCGCTTGCCGCCCAAGCCAACACGGGCGAACAAGCCACTAAAATCGCAACGGTCGCGGCGTGGTTCAAACGGGTCATCGTCTTATCTCCCGGCGTTATTTTTGGGGTTTCTTCGGCAGGATAATCTTAGCGCCGGGTCGCGGGTCCATGGGGAAAATCTGCCCTTCCAGCATGTCCGCCCTCAGTTCGCTGGGGTCCAGTTGCGGAGGGTTCAGGGGCAGCACCTGTGCTCGCTCGGCCCAGGCCTGCCAGAGTTTCTTCAACTCGGCGACCTTCTTGGGCATCTTTGCGGCCAGGTCCTTCATCTCGCAACGATCTGTGCGCAGGTTGTATAGTTCCCAAGGGCCCTTAACCGAACCGTCGGAAACTAACTTCCAGTCGCCCTTGAGCACAGCACAGTTACCCTCGTGCTCCCAATACAACGTGTCGCGATCCAGCTTCTCGCCCAGGAACGCCTTGACGAGGCTCTCGCCCTCTGCCGGTATTACGGGCACATTCTTGCGTTTCTGCGGATACGTGGCGCCGGCTACGTCTACGCAGGTGGCCATCAAGTCGATCAGGTGTCCGGGTCCCTGGACCCACCCGCCACTCTTGGCGCCGTGCTTCTTGAACAAATTGCCCCACGACGCTATCAGCGGTGATGCGATCCCGCCCTCGTGCTCCCAGTGTTTGTAGAGTCTGAACGGTGTGTTCTGAGCGTTTGCCCACTCACGCCCGCAGGCGATATACGTAGTCGCCGGACCAGACACAACATTCGCTCCGCGATGAATCGGCTTACCGTCGCGAGTCCAGTTAGGCGCCAGGTTAAACTGCAAATGATCCGGGTCCAGCGCTGGCACGCGCTCCTTGGTGTCCATCGGCGGGATTGTCTCTTCGCACAGGCCGAACGGCTCGGCGCAACCGCCGTTGTCCTGTAAGAACAGGAACAGCGTATTGTCGTATTTGCCCTGGGCCTTCAACTCTGCGACGATCTTGCCGATGCCCTGATCCATGCAGTCGACCATCGCGGCGTAAGCCTCCATCCGCGTGGGCTGCACTTTCTTTTTCGCATCCGAGAGGCTTTCCCACGCCGGAACCTTCGGGTCGCGCGGAGTAATGCCCCATTCCTTTTCGACCAGTCCGATATCGATCATCTTCTTGTGGCGGGTTTTGCGGAGTTCGTCCCAGCCTTTATCGTAGCAGCCTTTGTACTTGGCGATATCTTCGGGTAGCGCGTGCATCGGCCAGTGGGCCGCGGTGTAGCCCACGTAGGCGAAGAACGGTTTTTCCTTGCCGGTTTTCTCTTCCTTCGCCTTGTGCTCTTTGAGGTACATCAGCGTATTGTCGGTTATCGCCGTGGTGAAGTAGAACTGTTTGGGTTTGTACTTGGCGTCATTAACCGGCGTGATGTTCTTGTTACCGCGCGTGAGCGAGGCCGGGTCGAAAAAGCTCGCCGCACCGATAACCATTCCGTAGAACTTATCGAACCCGCGCTGCAAAGGCCAGTTGTGACGCTTCCCAGTATCACGAATGTTCGTGGTGACGTGCCATTTTCCGATCATATACGTGCTGTAGCCCGCCGGTCGGAGAGCCTCGGCGATGGTGACGCTGTTTGGCGCCAGTTCGCCGCGGTAGCCTGCGTAGCCTTTGTCGCTGAGCATGTGTCCGATACCGGCCTGGTGTGAGTACAGGCCCGTAAGGAGTGCTGCGCGAGTTGGGCAGCATCGTCCGGTGTTGTAGAACTGTTTGAACCGCACGCCGCTTTCGGCAAGTGCGTCCAGTGTAGGTGTTTTAATTTCGCTACCGTAGCACCCGATATCCGAGATGCCCATATCGTCGGACATGATCAGGACAATATTTGGTCGAGGTGCATCTTTGGCGGTAAAACTGCTACCTGAAATCGTCGGTCCCGCACACCCGCCCGGCGCCAGACACATTGCCCCAATCGTCGCGCCGGTAACCCTCAAAAAATCTCTTCTATTGATCCCTGATTTCATATCGCAGATTCCTTTATTGCAGTGCAAATTGATTGTTGCGTCCAGACGTTTCGAACCGCATCACCTGAACGTTAACAATAGACTACACCAGCAGAAGATGTGGGACAATCTTTAACTGGAAAACTCTGGTATTATGCACCAGACGCCAGTTACGATGCCTCGGCGCATAACATAGCATCATATCGAAGTACAGCATAGATAGCGCTGAACCCAGCCTACATCGACGTAAGACGCTGACCGAAATCCACTATCAGATACGCGTCACCGACTTTGACGTACTCGGCGTAACAACCATGCTGACCGGTCAGGATCGTCTTATCACCGAATGTGCGGGCGGAGGGATTCTTCATCCATCCGTAGTAGTACGGGAGGCGTTTGAGGCCTTCTTGCTTTATCTTCTCACGCCATTTGTCTTTACCGAACTTGCGGATCACATCATTTATGCACTCCTCGGAGAGCATATTATCGATAATGAAGTCATATTCACCGGATTTGGCTTTTGCCCTCGCGATCGACATCGCCTCCTTGATCGTAGCGCCAGTCCGGATCACCGGTTTTGTCGATTCCGGCGCAGGCCGAGCCAGTTCGACCAACTTACCGGGTCCCGCCGAAGTGCAAGACACCTGACAGGCAACAAAAAGCCCCAGAAGCATCAGGCACAATTTTTGAGTATATTTCATATATTTCACAATGGCAACTCCCACAATCGCGTATTTCGCAACATCACCGACAGCAATTATATATCCCCCGGCGCCTCGGGCAACCATTGATCGTTATCGGTTGTCTCGGATGCAGTAGGCTGGGCGGCTGTGACGGGTGCGTTTTTTGTATTTAGCGTATGTGGCGTCGGTCCAGTTTGACTTGCCCCAGAACGCGCGACCGGCGCTTGTGTCCGGTTTTTTGACAGACGCGCATGTCGAGCGACCGGTGAGTACAAACCCCGCCGACCTATAGAACGGTACGAGATTGGCCATCTCGCTTATAAGTTCAATCCAAGGCCACGGCGCCGCCTCACACGCCCTGCGAAGAAAGAGCCCGCCAATACCCGCGCCCCGATAAGTAGGCTCCAAAACGATACGCGACACGCATGCGAAGTTTTCGTTGATCAATCTGGCCCGAGCGGAAGTTATTTTCCCCTTGAGACCAAACAACCGATTACGCTGAGCACTTGCCAGCGGTCCGAATCCGAATATGCATATCCCGACCTTCCGCCCATGGTGCATCAGCAGATTCACCCGTCGGATCGGTCCGATCCCATGGCCCCTATAGTGCCACTTGGCGAAATATGGCCAATCCGACAGTTTCCCCTCGCATATCTCCAATTCGTGACTGAAGCTGATCGGCCCGCGAGGCTGCGGTTGGGACATGTTCTGCACATCGACCACCCCGCCGCCGCGACAATAAACAATCACGTCGGGACGGAGGTCGTCAATAATATCTTCACGAGTGCCCGCCAGCAAAAACCCCACCCCTCGCGTGTCGGCAAGACGACGAACATTATAGTTTATCACTCGTGCAGCCACCTGGTCGAGCGAGGCGCACCATTCGTCGGCTACGATGGTCTTCGACTCGCTGGCAAGGCATCTGGCCAATGCGTATCGGTAGCGTTGCCCGTCGCTCAGTTCACCGGGCGTTCGTAGCAGGACCATCGCTTCGGACAATCCGCAGACGCCCAGATAATGAACCGCCCGGCGTGCGTCTGGACCGAGCGTGTCGATAATCGCTCGCGAATCGTCGAACGAATCATCCAAACTCACGCCCCCGGCCAACCGCCCCGCCGCTGCGCGAAGTAAACTCGACTTACCGCTACCGCTCGGGCCTACAAACAACACGATACGGCCTGGGCGATAATCGATCTCGACATCGCGTGCGATGACAGTTCGGGCGGTCTCGAAGTCGATCCCGAACATGTCGCGAATGTACGACGTATTGCACGTAGGGCGCTTTGGCGCCGAGGCGTAACTGCATGAAAGTTTCATTGTTGGTCCTCAAAATGTACGTGTGCTGAAAGGTTGTGAACGTCGATCAAATGATCCAGATGCTCTCTGGCTGAGGCGTATTGGCCCTGATCCAGTTCGAAAACTATCACGACGTCCGGGACGTCGAGCCCTGGCGAGCGTTCGGGCTTCATCTCCGTCAATTCGCATATCGGTTCCAAGACCGCATGTTCGTTTCCTGATCCCATTTTTTCGTCCTTTCGTTTTCTCATTAGAACTTGAATCCGCACTGGCAGGCCCCACCGTCTTCTGTAAAAGCGCCGAGTTCTCCGCATCTTGGGCAGACGCCGTTTTCGATGGCAAAGCGTCGGCTTTGGTAGTCGAACCCGGACACCCAGTTGTCGACCCCGTCGGTAATCATTCGCCTCACATCTCGCCTCCTGCGTTCGTATTCGTATTCGGCGATTGCTTTTGAGGCTATGCGGGATAGTGGTATATCTCGTCGCGGGATATGCAAATCGGCGGCTAGGGCTCTACTGGCCACCTGATGGGCGTAGGCCTGCAGTTTTTCCGGAGGGATTCTGTAGGCGTTTGCAGTGATCTCAGCAGCCGCCTCTTTGCGGATCGATGCGTGCAGGCCATGTGCCCCGCAAATAGCCATCGCCATCCGCCACAAAAGCTTTTTGCGTCTTGTGAATTGGGGGTGCGGTTTGTTCGTTAATTTGCTCATTTGATTTCTCCTGTCAGATTGCCTGCGAGATTGTTTGACGCAGAACTTCGTTTTTGTGAATCAACCAACCGGGTATGAGATCGGGCTGGCGGCGCATTTTCGTAATCCAGCGATGCAGCGTTTTGCGATTTATGGTGATGATGTCGGCGGCCTGGCTGAACGTCAGACCATGACAGACCAACCAGAGCGCTTCGTCGATATCAGTCCAGCGTCCACCGTTCATGGCGATCGCCTCCACACGCTCCCAATGTTCGACCCAGCATTCGAAACAGAGGTTTCGGGGCGCGTGGCCCATCGGGCCGACATATCGAACATCGCCAACCCACTGCCCGCACTCCGGACCGGTGCAGCGAAACCCGATCGCGTTGTCAGGAAGTTGCTTCTTACTCCGCATGGGCGACCTCCCCGAAACTCTCAGTTGCTCCGCAATCGGGGCATAATGTTACAAACTCGTCGGGCGAGTCCAGGTCAGGATGCCCGAAATGACGCCCTGCCACCGTCCTGATCTGATAGGCTCCGCCATCGATCAAACTCGACTCGACCCGATGCCCGCAACCGCGACACACAAAAACATCCGGACGTTTTGAGTCGCGAACAGCCGGGTATAATCGGTCCCAACGAGCACGTAATTCCGCAATCGCGGGAATTATTCGTCCGTTAACCAACTGACCCAACTGCTGCCCCGCTGTTATGTTTTTACTTCCCTTTTCCACTACATCTGACCTCATTTGGTTACATTACAGCTATTATTGTAACAGTGATGCATCATTGTGCAAGCATAAATGTTTCATTTGTAACGCTTTTTGGTCAAATCGTGTTTTTGGGTATCGTTATCTCCGTGTACAGCGTGAGTTGCATCACCAAAAAAAATGTTCAAGAAAGTTGCATGGTCCCTTGTTCGGCGCGTAGAATACATACATGATCAATGGTAAAGCAGTACGAGACGCACGAATCGCCAGCGGGTTCCGGACTCAGTCCGACTTGGCGGCGGAGATAGGTTGTTCGCGTATAACGATAAGTCGCGCCGAGCACAATCTTGGTGGTACTGGTATTCTGCACAAGATAGCCCAAGCCACCGGTGTGCCGCCCAAGACTCTGATGCAGATATCTGGTGATTCTGCGCCAATGCCTGTCACCGGTCAGGAGCGAGAATTGCTTGCAGCCTTCCGGAAGCTTGATCCGGTTTTGCAGGCTCGCGCGGCGGGTTTTGTTTTCGGTCTTGCCTCCGGTGGTGGGACCGAAGAAGGCGGGATACTCGGCGCCGATCTGAGCAGCAATCTCGCAGCGGCAGAGGCGCATCATCACAGCGTAAAGAACAAGCGTCGCCAGCAGACTGGCGATACGTCGGCGTGATATCGCGGTATCGCCCGGGCCGACTCTTTCGTTCGCATGCGCGCAGGGAACTCCCGGTATTGCTCCGGTTAATCCTGGGGCAACTGATCACATCTAAAATGCACAACCGGCGCAGACATTAAGCCTACAAAACGTCGGGCTTGTGAATGCGCAAATGCGGGCGGTGCATCTTCGGCGCTTTGCTTTGAACCGCCCCCCCGTCCCCTTGCGATACTTCATAATCGCGAGCGTATGGCCGCAACGATGCTATGATCACTGGGAGCAAATAAGCTCTGGAACCTCCGATTTCTTCTATGAGCCTACAGGCCTCGTCCACCAGCGGTGCGGCCATTGCATCATATTCTTCGTCTGGAAGTGCTACCACATTTCTACGCATAATCCACCTGCAATCTTCCGGTTGACACTCACCAGCCACCCGCTTTTTCATACGCCCCGACCCCACGGCACGATAGATTGATAGTACGAGCCATGGGATTTTCTGTCAACGATATTCATCTCAAAACATTGAGTTTTTTGCCCCGCCCAGCCTTCGACTTTCACAACTCAATACAGGCTCATTCACTACGATTTTCACCGTTATAAAAAATTCTTCAAACAAATTCCGCCCCCTGTCGTGTGCGAGCTTACTTTCCGATAAGGCGGATCATTTTTTTGTCATATCGGCGGCGCAGAAACGTTATATATACTAATCGACGATAATCGCCTCGTACCAAAACGGGAGATTCGACCATGGGCTATGCAACGAAAAATACGCACCGGCGAGTCGGGATGAGTTTGTTGATTTTGGCGGTTCAGCCGTAAAAAAGAGGCCATATTTTTTGCT
>JABGPF010000366.1 GCA_018645065.1 Phycisphaerales bacterium | reverse complement strand
TCAAAATCCCGTTATGGCAACATAGTGTGGGTTCGAGTCCCACCTCCGGCAGTTGGAGAATGATAAGAAGCAAGCGATGGCAACATAGTGTGGGTTCGAGCCTGCCCGCCGAAGGCGGGTCCCACCTCCGGCAGTTGAGTAATAGTTGAGGCGCAAATAAGCACCCGACTTTGTGTCGCTACGCGGCTGACAAGAGCTTATTGCAGGCTGTCCAGGCGATCTGCCAAGATATCCTTGAGGCGGTCACGGAGTGGCCCGGTCAGTGTCGAATCGCTGATCATCTTCAGGAATGCCTCGCCCAAGGCGAGCAAAGCGGTAATCCTGCCTCTCGCGTAGTCAGACGCGATACCCATGTAATCTGCAAAGGCAAGGAAGTCGCCCAGATCCAGACGGTTTCGCTTACCGTTGACGGTCAAGGCGAGTTCTTCATCTTCCTCAGGAATTACCAGCCGCGACGAGACAAGATCATAGGCTGGGCTTAGAGCTACGTTTCCATCGGCGCTGGTCAACAGGGAAAAGTTCTTGCGGTGAGCGTCACCATTTCCGATGGCAAAGTTGAAGATGGTCATCTCGAACAGCCGCTGGAATTCCAGTGGTGCAAAGCGACAATGCTTCTGAATGACCTGAGCGATCTGCTCGTGGCTGCCTGCGTATTTATCAGGGCCACCGAGAATCTGGTGTATATCCTCACAGGCGAGCTTTTCGATACGCCGACCTTTCTTGAAACGGTCGAATCGTCGGACCACATACGCCAGTGAACCGTCGGACAACTCAAGAAGAATGCATGGGGCAGTGTTCAGGCCAAAGCACCGCCCCATCGTCATAGAAAGGTACTCATTCTGCGGCAACTCGCCGAAATCCTGCGTCTGCGGCTTGAGAATGTACTCACCATCCCGTTCGACCGGAACCAGGTTCTCTCCGTCCAGTCGCACGGACAGCTTCGGCTGAACGCCGGAGATGCTGAGCTTACCAGCTAATTTCTGGGCCTCAATGGATATTTCACTCAGAGAGATAGGGATCGTCGGAATGATCGGCTTGCCGAACATCGCCCGCAGTATTTTGGGGTCGTAGTCAATCATTGCCATCTTCCACCTCCTGCAGGCTGACGGCTCCGATGCAATCGCCGCATGTTTTTATCAGTAAGCCGAAAGTGTCACGCTCATCGACTTTGATTGTTGGGGAGACGATTCTCAGATACCAACCTTCCGGCGCCAGACCAGCGAAGAAGGAAAATAGGGTCTCTGACTCAAACGGTTCAGCCTGGAGAGGCAGCGTCAATGAGATGGCCCTACCGTCGGCGAGGTACGATTCATCGTAGACAAATCGATATTCGCCAGTAAGTTCCGTCAAGCGTCCCGCAAGACGATTGCGGTAGAATACGTTGGCGCAGCGGGTCATGGTTTCATCCTCACGCCAAGCTCGCAGCCGAACAACGCCAGCACCTGATTAACCTTGTCCAGCCGAACGGTGGATTTACCCTGTTCCAGATCACGCAGAAAACGCAGCCCCACGCCAGCCCGAGCAGCAAGCTCAACCTGAGTCAGGCCAGCAGTCTTCCGTAACTTCGTTATTTCCTTGGCTATGTTCATGTCAGTCCCTATCGGGTATAATATAGCTCAACACTCACATACTATCGGCTTCCAGAGCAACAAATCAAGAGATATTATACCCTAAAAGGTATAATTTATTAGTTCAAATATAAAAACATCCTACTCAGCCCCTTGTGCAACGGCCAATTATACCCTATCGGGGTTATTTGATGTGCAGACTGAAACATAAGCAAGCCTCTCATTTTCGACGGTGCAAGGCCGGCAGTTTGTAAAGGCTTCAGAATGCGAGTGTCACACACTCAATCTGAAGCCTTGCTTTTTGTGGGCAGCGTCCCCTATCCCCATTTCCAGCGCCCCCTATTTCCTCCAAATTGTTTTTTATTTCGCAATATCCGAGGTATCTGATATACTTTTATCAGTTAGCAGGCGTTCGTGTTGAACGTCGGCTACATTCGGCCTGAGCCGGTCGAATCTGAAATGAGGCAGAAGCGGTTTGTACTCGCACGTTTCCTTTCGCGGATCGAACCGCATTTGAGCAGTTTTAGAATTGCACAACATTTCGCGGTAAAGACACTGAAAGGAATACGATCATGCGCAAATCGAAGAGTACGAAACTATCGTTTGTTGTTTGTGTGGGCGTGGCGATACTGGCTATGGCGGCGCCGGGCCTGGCCGATGGGATTTATCGAACGGTTGTTCTACTGGATGATCCTGTCGCTGGAGATCCGCCCGCGAGCTATGTACGCTTTGCCCCTGCCTGGATAGACAAGAATGGTGAAGCAATCTATTACGCACAGATGAGCGGTGGTACTGGTTATCACGGCCTGTGGACCGAAACGGGTGGAATGTCGCTTGAGTACCAGGACGAGACACACCCGCCGGGAACGCCCCTGGGTACTGAGTTCGATTACCTGCGCGGTTACGTTAGCAACAGGTCCGGGCAACTTGGAATCGTCTCCGATCTGGACGGTTCGTATCCGTTAGTCGATAATTCAAATGACACTGGCGTTTGGTCAAACACTTCCGGATCGCTTCAGTTAATTGCCCGCGAAGGAAGCTCGGCGCCAGGCGGACCTGTAGACGCGGTTTTTGACTCTTTCACGTCCTCAAAACCAGTGTTGAACGACAGCGGTGTGATGGCGTTCCTAGCCGACATGAAAAACGGGGTTGGTGGTGTAGGCTCATCGGATAAGCGTGGTATCTGGCGGGGTACGAATAGCGGAGACCTCTCGCTTGTGGTGCGTCAGAACGACCAGGTTCCCGGCGGGCCGGTCGGTCAGTTGCACAGTGGTTTCCATCAACCTCAGATCAACGAAAACGGTGACCTTATGTTCAGGGGTTATCTAACCGGGACCGACACAACCGGAAGCAGTTCGGTAATTTGGGCCGAGAGCGGCGGTTCGCTTGGTATTATCGCACGCCAGGGTAATCCGGCTCCGATCGTCGGATCGGTTGGCGAGGAATATGGCGGGACCTTTCAATACGCTAACATGAACACCAATGGTAACGTCGTGTTCACCAATCGGATGACCATCGGAGTGGGCGGTGTGACAAGCGACAACGACACAGGGCTCTGGACAGGCGCCCCGGGCTCGTTTGAACTGATCGCCCGCGAAGGAACCCAGGCGCCCGATGCGCCTGCCGGAGCACTTTCTACATATATCACAGTACCGTGGATCAATGCGCTGGACCAGATTACTTTTCTAGGAGGCCTGGAGGTCGGCACGGGGGGAGTGACGGCGGACAATGACCGCGCAATATGGTCGACCGCCAGCGGCTCAACGGAAATCGTCGTACGCGAAGGCGATGCTGTGCCCGGCGTGCCCGGCGCGACTTTTTCTTCGTTCTCAATGCCAGTGATTAACGATGCCGGACAGGTCGCCTTCAGCGGCACGATGGTGCTCGGTCCGGGCGGAGTGGACCTTACGAATGCATGGGGAATATGGGCCCAACTGCCTAACGGTGACCTCACGCTGGCGGCGCGGGTTGGTGATGCGATTGATGTGGACGATGGGCCCGGCGTCGATTTCCGAACGTTGACGGCGATTAACTACACGGGCAATTCAGGGAGCTTTGGAAATGACAGCGGGCTATCGCATTTCTTCAATGAGCAAGGACAACTGATCTTCATCGGCCACTTTGATGGAAGCGCCGGAGGCTATGGTGATCAGGGCGTTTTCGTTTGGGATTCAAATCTTGTTCCCGAACCGACAACGCTGACAATGCTCTGCCTGGGCGGCATAGTAATGTTAAAACGAAAACGCAAGACTGCATGAACGACATGTAAGCGTCTACCTCCGAATGCAGCAGGCTTTGGATGGGTTATGCGGCATTGGTGCAAATAGAAATGTGAAAATAGGAAAATAGGGGACGCTACCCTATTGTTTGAAAGTGTACACTGTTGTTCCGCCCACGCTACAATTCTACCTCACACTTTACATCCGACCCGCCCGTGCAATATACTCCGTTCGAAATCGCCTCGGCGGCGTAGTCGGGCGGGCCAAATGGAAATGCCAACCGGCAGCACCACCCGCCGTTTACAATAAATGGCATGAAAGATTCTGATTATGAATTCCAAAGGGATAATAACCGTATTAACCGCTATTGCTTGTATTTGCAGTTCACAACACCCTGGCCTCGCAGGCGCCAAGCGCACTTCTACTGAATCCCAAACAGCTAAAGCCTCCCCCCCAACCAAAAACAACAAAAAACGAAAAGCAAAACGCGATCCCAACACACCCAGACTTCGTCAGGGAAAGGCGCAATCCTCCGCAGATGCAGCAAAAGAACTTGAGGCATTTCAAGCGACATATTCCGACTTAAAAGGTTGGAAGAAACGAAAAGCCACAATTATTGCCGGAATTCTGAAAGGCGGAAAACTAGACATAGCCCCCAAGAAAACACCCCTCAAACCTCTCTACACAGGTAAGAGAACCTACGAAGATTACACGGTGGAAAACGTGGCCGTCCAAAGCTATCCGGGGTACTACGTCACAGGCTCACTTTATCGACCAACCAACTTTAAGGGCAAACTCGCTGGCGTCTTATCGCCTCACGGCCATGGAAATCGATTTTACCCCGGCGTCCAAGCTCGATGCGCCGTGTTGGCCAAAATGGGCTGCGCCGTCTTCTCGTACGACATGGTGGGAAATGGAGACTGGAAAGAAGCTGGCTGGGGTCACTGGGGAAAAGCCTCCAGGGACCCAGCGCAAAAACTCATCGAGCCCATCAAAGAACTGTTTCAATTACAAACCTGGAACAGCATTCGGGCCTTGGATTTCGTGACTTCGTTGGCCGATGTGGACTCAAAACGCATCGGCATGACAGGCTGTTCCGGTGGCGGAACACAGACTTTTATTTTGGCCGCACTCGACGAACGTGTTACCGTCAGCGTTCCCGTTACGATGGTATCTGCTCACTTTTTTGGCGGCTGCAAATGCGAAAGCGGAATGCAAATTCACTGGAGCGACACCCACAAAACCAATAACGCTGAAATCGCCGCCCTTGCAGCCCCCCGCGCACAACTCATAATATCCGTGCGCAGCGAC
>JABGPF010000365.1 GCA_018645065.1 Phycisphaerales bacterium | reverse complement strand
AGTAGTACCACTTTTATGGGTAACAGGCACGCACGCTGAAAGTGTGAAGCAATTGTGAAGATGGTCGGCGTGAGGTAAGTGGGCGTTTGGGGCTCGAACCAAAACCGCTGATTGACGCGGTATGTCCGCGCCGGATATAGTCATGGCATGAAATCCAATCTACGCCAATATCGTCGGCGCGATTTCCTGCGTCTCACTGGAGCTTCAAGCGTTGCATTTCTGGCTGCCGGGGCGGTGTCGGGCGCTGGGGCGGGCAAGCGCCCTAACGTGTTGTGGATCACCGTTGAAGACATGAGCCCCAACCTCGGGTGCTACGGCGACAAGTACGCCAGCACGCCGAATATCGACCGTCTTGCCGCTGAGTCGGTTCGCTACACTAACGTTTTCGGAACGGCTCCGGTCTGCTCGCCTGTGCGATCTTGCCTGGTCAGCGGGGTTATCGCGACGTCCACCGGCACGTCGAATTTGCGTTCGGCGTTCCCGATCCCCGCGGAGTTCAAGGGGGCGGCGTCGTATCTGCGCGACGAGGGATACTACTGCACCAACAACGTAAAAACCGACTACAACACGTCGAACGCATCGAAGCTGATAAAGGCCTGCTGGGACCAGTGCAGCGGTAAGGCCCACTGGCGGGCTCGCAAGTCCGGCCAGCCGTTCTTTGCGATCTTTAACGACATGGTCACCCACCAGTCGCGGTCGATGGTCATGCCCTACGCCCAGTTCGAACGGAAGGTCCAGAGCAAGCTGAGCAGGGCTGAGCGACACGACCCGTCGAAGGCGCCCCTACCGCCCTACTACCCCGACACACCCGTAACCCGCCGCACCGTGGCGCGATACTACGACTGCATCTCGGTGATGGACAAGAACACCGGGGCGATCTTGAAGCAGCTCGAAGACGACGGCCTGGCCGACGACACGATAGTGTTCTTCTACTCCGATCATGGCGCTGGCCTGCCGCGACACAAACGCCTGGTCCTCGACTCAGGGCTGCGAGTACCCCTGCTGATTCGCTTCGGGAAAAACTACCGGCATCTGGCGCCAGCCAAGCCGGGCGAAACGCTCGACCGCATGCTGAGCTTCGTCGACTTCCCGCCCACGCTGCTGAGCATTCTAGGCGTAAAACCGCCGAGCTATATGCAGGGAAAGGTCTTCCTCGGCAAGTCGCAAGCCGAACCGCGAACACACATTTACGCCGCGCGAGACCGCGTCGACGAGGCATACGACCTGGCCCGATGCGTGCGCGACAAGAACTGGCTTTACGTGCGCAACTACATGCCGCACCTGTCGTACAACCAACCGAGCTTCTATTCGGATATGGGCGAAATCCGCAACAATATCACCGCCCTGGCTGCGGCAGGCAGGCTCACCACAACCGCCCAAAAACACTACGCCGGGCCGACCCGCCAGCGCGAAGAACTCTACGACACAGCCAACGATCCGCACCAGATAAACAACCTGGCCGGCGACCCGAAACAGGCCGCCCGCCTCAAGGAAATGCGTAAGTGCCTGCGGGCCTGGATGCTTGACGTGAAGGACATGGGGTTCATACCCGAATGCGACCTGGCTGGGCGGATCAAGGGGACTACGGCGTACGAACTGGCCCGCAGCGACAAGGCCCCACCGCTGGAGCGGATAATAGACGCCGCCGAGCTCGTCGGAGCTGGATCGGCAGCGACAGCCAAGCAGATCAAACTGCTGGCAGACAGCGACAGTGCGGTGCGATATTGGGCGGCGGTCGGTTTGCGGGCCTCGGGCGCCAAGGCGATTAGCGCTGCGATAAAGGATGTGTGTCCGGCGGTTCGTATTGAGGCGGCATGGGCGATGGCGGACCTGGACGTATTGACAGGCGAGTTGGAAGGCGGCGATGCGCGATCGGCGGTCCGGGCCGCGAGAGCGTTGCAGATGCTGGGCCCGAAGGCTCGTCCGGCGCTGCCTGTAATGCAGCGAGTCCTGAAGGCGGTCGGTAAGAAAGGCGGTGACGGCGCGATGTTCATTCGCTTCGCCCTGACGCCGGCGGTTAAAGCACTGACAAAACAGAACTAAACTCCAAAGGAGACACGACTATGGCTAACATGAATCGCAGAATGTTCCTCAAGGGCACAGCGGCGGCCGCTATCGCCCTGCCGCAAATTGTGCCATCGTCAGTGTTCGGCGCCAACGCGCCGAGCAAGCGGATAGTCATGGGCGCCATAGGCGTCGGTGGAATGGGAACGGGCAATCTCAGGGGTTTTCTGGGCTACAAAAACGTCCAGGTAATCGCGGTCTGCGACGTCGAAAAGGCCCATCGCGACCGGGCCAAAGGGTACGTTGACTCCAAGTACAAAAACAAGGACTGTAAGACATACAACGACTTCCGCAAGATCACCCGCGCCGCCGATATCGACGCGGTATGCATCGCAACCCCAGACCATTGGCACGTGCTGCCGGCGATAGACGCCGCCAAGAACAAGAAGGATATGTACGTCGAAAAACCGCTGACGCTCACAATAGCCGAAGGCCGCGCACTGGCAGACACGGTGAAGCGATACGGGCGAATCCTGCAAACCGGTAGCCAACAGCGGTCCGACAGCAAGTTCCGCCGCGCATGCGAGCTTGTTCGGAACGGGCGGATCGGCGATCTGAAAAACGTGATCGTCAAGATCCCGGGCAATAATAAGTCGTGCAAGAGCTGGAAGCCCGAGCCGGTGCCCGAAGGATTCGACTACAACTTCTGGCTCGGCCAGGCCCCCGAGGCGCCCTACTGCAAGGCCCGCTGCCACTACCAGTTCCGCTTCATTCTCGACTACTCAGGCGGACAGGTGACCAACTTCGGAGCCCACCACCTGGACATAGCACAATGGGGAATCGGGACCGATACGTCCGGGCCGGTGGAAGTGTCCGACGCGGGCGGAGTGTTCCCCACAGAGGGCCTGTTCACCACAGCCACCAAGGTGAACTTCAAAGCCAAATATGCAAATGGCGTAACGCTGCAGTGCAAAACCGGCGGGTCAGGCACGCGGTTCGAGGGCTCCAAGGGCTCAGTGGAAGTCAGTCGCGGGAGGATCAAAACCGAGCCGGCGTCGCTGGCGAAAGAGGTTTTCGGGGCCGATGAAATCCACCTCTACAAAAGCTCGAACCACAAAACCAACTTCCTGGACTGCATACGCACGCGCAAGCAGCCCATCTGCAACGCCGAAATCGGGCACCGCTCAGCCTCGCTCTGCCACTTGGGCAACATCGCGATGCTGTGCAAAAAGACGCTGAAATGGGACCCGAAAACCGAGAAATTCACCGACGACAAGCAGGCAAACGCCATGGTGTCGCGAATGATGCGACCACCATGGAGCCTCTGATTTGAAATTTCCCAGCAAGGAATACCTTCATTGCCCTTGACCGGCGGGGAGAATGTCTGTATATTACTTCGCTCTCGACCCGAGAAGACGTAGACGGTGGCTGTAGCTCAGTTGGTTAGAGCACCTGGTTGTGGTCCAGGGGGTCAGGGGTTCGAATCCCCCCAGCCACCCGTTATCATTGAAAAGGCCCCTGAGAAATCAGGGGCTTTTTTCATGCGCTAAACCACCTCATCGCGTAGAATATCGACGTCATGGATAATGAGCCAAATACTCCGATCGATCCGGGAGAACCAAAACGCCTGAATGGCGCGATGAAAGTACTGCGAATCGCCCTGGCGGTTCTTGTGATCGCCCCTGCGCTGCTTGGCATGATTATCTGGTCGGCGATGGCGATATATTCGCCCAGCGTTTCCTGCCAGCCCCTCCGGACGATTCTGGCCTGGGCGTTTGGGCTGGGGTTTCTCACCGCCTTCGTATGCCTGAAAAACCGGCGCCGGACAGCGATATGCCTGATCGCTGTATTCGCGTTAACGCTACTCTGGTGGTTGACGCTGACCCCGCGAAACGATCGCGACTGGGACCCGCAAGTCGCCGTCCCGCCCAATGCTGTTATCAACGGTGACCTGATAACGGTAAGCAATATACGAAATTTCGAGCACCGCTCAGCGACCGACTACACACCGCGCTACTACGAGAAAACCTACGATCTCAGCAAAATCCAAACGCTCGACTTCATAATCTGCTACTGGGGCGACAACAGGAACACCGCGCATTCGATGCTCTCGTTCGGTTTCGCCGATGGTGAATATCTGTGTCTGTCAGTCGAGGCACGCCGCAACCGCGGAGAGGAATACAGCGGTATCGGCGGACTGTTCCGAAAATACGAACTGATCTACATCCTGGCAGATGAGCGGGATATGATTCGCATGAGAACAAACTTCCGCCAGGAGCGAGTTTATCTCTACCCGCTGATAAGCCCGCCGAAGAACGTTCGCACACTGTTCCTGGATATCATCAAACGCGTGAACGAGCTCAAAGCCGCCCCGGAATTCTACAACACAATAACGAACAACTGCACGACGACCCTGGCGACCTCAGGCCGGAAAATCCTACCGCCAAACCCGTTCGATATCCGCCTCCTGCTGAACGGACGCGCAGACCGCATGGCGTACGACAACGGTTGGATCAACACCAAAGACTCATTTGAAGCCACCCGCAAACGTCACTTCATCAATCAATACGTAAAGGGCGAACCAAACACGAAGAACTTCTCGCAACTCATCCGCCCGCACCTGTCAGATCAGTAGATTATTCGGCGATAACGTCCTGCCAAGCCGCAAGCGGCGAACATGACAAAAGTCGTGCCGCTTGCGGCTTAGCGCTTTATTTCGGTATTGGTAAAGACGCATAATAATTTAAAAAACCGCCATCGCCGGTGACCCGAACGATGGCGGTTTGACAGTTCTATTTACCTAGCCGTTATTTACCGCCGGAACGTCCCGGGCGCCTGCGACGATGCTTACCGCCCGTCGAAGCCTTCGGTCCGCCCTTTGAGTATCCACTGGCTCTGCCCGGCTTGCCACTACCCGATTTCGAACCGCTGGGTTTGGAACCTCCGGGTTTGGAACCAGTGGGTTTGGAAGCGGGCTTGGATCCGCTGGGCTTGGCGCCGCTTGGGGCTTTTCGGGGATTGGGCTTGCGTCTTTGTCCGCTACCACGGGCCGGACGAGCGGTGCCTGCCTGCAGTTCGCGGCGGCGCTTGGCCTGTCCGGCCTGGGCGCGAGACTGCTTCTGACCGGGCGTAAGGGCGCG
>JABGPF010000364.1 GCA_018645065.1 Phycisphaerales bacterium | reverse complement strand
CGGGCGTCCCATGTTTCCCGAGATAGATATCCTGCCCAAAAATCCGGACGCGCGCACGTCCGGTGGGCTTATGGAGTAGATAGGACGGCGGTTTTTTCGTGTTGGCCATTATGGCGGTCCTTTCGCGTTAAAGGTGCGTTAAACGCGGGAAATGTGGTAACCCTACCACATTTCGGCGACCGCCCAAGCCAGAGACTTGGTGAGCATAACTACTGCTCTCGGCATCTGTTATATGCATGGGCCGTACTGGACTTGAACCAGTGACCTCTCGCGTGTGAGGCGAGCGCTCTAGCCAACTGAGCTAACGGCCCGACTGTTTTCCCCGTATGCTCCGGCATTCGAGTCTGAGCATTATAACTTTTCCCCCATCGTTTGCAAGACATCTAATGCGTCGGTGAAATCTTTCGGCCAGGGCGCTTCCAGCTTCATCGGCTTGCTGGTTCGCGGATGAGCGAACTCGATAGTGTGAGCGTGAAGGGCCTGCCTGGTTATCAGCGGGCCCTCGGCGCAGTCGTGGCGGCTTTGGAGCTGGCTGAGGTACAAAGGCCCCCCGCCGTACATTTTGTCGCCCACTATCGGGTGATTCATTCCACTGGTGTGCACTCGCAACTGGTGCGTTCTCCCGGTTTTCGGGTACATCTCCACCAGAGTGAACGAAGCTTTGGATTCACCGGCGTTCCGTATCCGCTGCAGAACCTTGTAACGCGTCACGGCTTGCTTGGTGGTCGACGGGTAGGGTTTGCCCGTATCGCGGTGTATGGCGTACTTCTCGCGGATTTTAGGGTGCTTCCCGATCGGATGGTTGATTATATCTTCATCCAGCTTGAACAGGCCGTGGCAGATCGCGGTGTAAGTTTTCTGGATCTTGCGATGCTCGAACTGCCAACCCAACCGCCACAAAGCCAACTCAGTCTTGGCGACCAGAATCACACCAGTCGTGTCGCGATCGAGCCGATGCACAATGCCCGGGCGAAACACCTCGCCATTGGTGGGCATCTCGGATATGTCACGCCAGTTCATCTTGAAATACCACGCAAGAGCGTTCACCAGCGTTCCGGTCCAGTTGCCCCTGGCTGGGTGGATTATCAGATCAGACTGCTTGTTGATGGCGATCAGATCGTCGTCTTCGTAAATAACGTCCAGCGGGATATCCTCTGCCGGAATCTCCTTCTTCTTAAACGGAGGGAGCATCATATCTACAACATCGCCAATGTGAATAGTGTAGCTTGGTTTGACTACTTTATCGTTGACCGTGACATTGCCCTCGCGGATATACCGCTGCAAAGCGTTTCGCGAAGTGTTTTTTCCAAGCCGCCCGGAAAGATACTTGTCCAACCGGCGAATCGTGCGAATACGCTTTATTTCAATGCGCAGGTGCTCCAGCCCGTCCTCTTCGGCGGGAAGTTGCGTTTCGACGGCGTCCGGATCGCCCGAAGCAGTTGATTCGGCGGGCGAATTGTCCTGCGGGTCAGTAGTCACAGCACTGCCTCAATACAACAAGCCCGCTGCCGCTGAGACGCATAACGCATCGCGCGGCTGCGGGCTTGTATTAATGGTTCAACAACATGCAGTCAGCGTCACACGCCAATGAGTTCTTTCGCCTTTTCGGCGGCGCTTGCGGCGTCAGGCGCGAATCCGTCGGCTCCGATCTCGTCGGCGTACGCCTGGGTGATCGGTGCTCCGCCGATTAGCGTCTTGACGGTCAGGCCGGCTTCTTTGCATGCGGCGATAACTTCTGCTATGCGCGGCATGGTTGTCGTCAGCAATGCGCTCATCGCACAGATTGCCGCATCCTCAGCCTTGCATGCTTCGACAAACTTCTCCGCCGGAACATCAACACCGATATCCACAACCTTCAGCCCGGCGCCAGTGAACATCATCGCCACCAGGTTCTTACCGATATCGTGCATATCGCCCTTGACGGTTCCGAGCACCACAGTTGCGGTCGGCTCGACGCCGGCTTCGATGAGTTTGTCTTCGAGCATTTCCATCCCGACGTTCATAGCGCGAGCGGCCATGAATACTTCAGGGATGAATGCTTCACCAGCTTTGAAGCGAACGCCCAGGGCCATCATGCCCCCGATGAGCCCGTCTTGTAGAATTTCCTTGGCGTTGACGCCCTGGTCCATAGCGGCTTGGGTAAGCGTTGTCACCTGTTCTACGACATCGCGTTTACTTTCGGTTAATGCGTCGACTAATGCTTGTAAATCTGCCATTTCTAACCATCTCCAAACGTAGTTAGTGATACGAATTTATTATCCAACAACACAAAATCAAACGTGACCACGTCGATCACCATTATAAAGTTACCGTCAAAGAGAGCCTTTGTAAACGGAACTCTCGAAAAAGTAGCATATTGTTAAGGCGCCGTAGCCGGTGTAACTGCCGGTGCGGTCGCTGGCGCGGTGGCCGGCTGGGTAGCCGGAGCAGTGCTGGGTTGAGTCGTCGGGGGCGTCGGGGGCAGCGGACGCACAGTAGCCAGACGAACGGGCTTTTCCAGTTCATCAAGCGCCTTGAGCAGTGCTTCGGCCTTTTGCCCGGCCAGCAAGCTGGTTTTATCGGCCAATGCGATTGCCAGTCCGTAATGTTCTTTCGCTGCAGCAAAGTCGCCAGCATCTTCAGCCAACCTGGCCAGCCCGACATGCGCTCTACCAACGGCTGACGGATAGTCCGAAAACTCATCGATTACGCGTTGGTAATGTGTTTTCGCTCTTTTCTGTGCACCGGTAACGATATCGCCTGATGCGTGCTGCGTGGCGCACAGATCAGCGGCTTCCACGCACGCCAGAGCGGCGATTTCGGTGTTCCCTGTCTGTGAGGCGAGTTCTTCAAAACCGGTCAGGGCCTTTGCTCGTCCATCGGCGGTGGCGACTTCCTGTGCTTTTAGGCTGTCATATCTTTGCCTGGGGATGCTCACATTTGCAGTCCGGTTCTTTACCATCATTACTGCAACGCTGATAACGGCCACTACAAGCAGAATCGCCAGAAGGATTCCCTTGGCGTGGTGCTTCAAGTAGTCGACTCCCTTTACCAGTTCGGTGTCGAGTGAGTTATGCTTCAATTCGTGACGTCGTTCTGTCTTCATGTCTTTATCGCCTGTTTGCGGGGCTTTTCACGGCCGGTTTCTTCAGTTCGTTGGTCCACAACTCTACCTTAAGTTTCGTAGGATGCAACCATGTTCCGGGAGTAATTCGTACGCGGCAGGTTTCACCGCCCTTTTCAAATCTCAAATCCTGATCACCGAGCGATAAAACTTCGCTCTTAAAATTCCATCGTCGCGCCACCATCGCCTTCTTGTAGAATCGCGATACGGCGAACGTAGACGCCGATCCGGTGTATACATGATCGACAAATCGCGCGATCCCGGAATCGAAGGTCCTGGAGTGCTCGGGGTCTAATGTAAACCCGTACGGGACCGGCAGATCCGCCACAGGCGGTTTGGCCAGAGCGGATAATTCCATGCCCGGATTAACGTCGCCGTCGAAGATATCGCAACCCGAAAGCGTACAGAGCAACACCGCCAAACCCAGTGTTATGATTGTCTTTCTCATTAAGTATCTCCATAAAAAGGTCCCGGTTGGGGACTTTTAAAATCCAGAGAATATATTCTACATGCCGTTTGGCTATTGTCAAACGCTCTGCTGGGCCTTAATGTGTTAGGACAGTGCCCCCCGATGACCGGTCGGCCTGATGGAGAACGAATAGTGATAGTTGTACTGAACCTGTTTGATACCGTTAAAGGTTGTGAAAACCAGTACGCCGAATACCTTCGTCGCGTCCAGCCTATACTGGATAGATACGGCGCGAAGATACTTTTGTACGGTATGACAAAAATGATTTATATGGGCGATTGCATGCAGGAATTCTGCGGACTGATCGCATACCCGTCTCTGAAAGAACTGCGGGCGCTGTCCCACGACCCGGAGTTCCTGGCGATAAGACCGCTGCGAGACAACTCGACAAAAAATTATATACTGACAACGATCGACAGCTTCGATACTCTCGACGATGCGATAAAACTGCTCGAAGAACGGGCGAAAAATAACACGCCAGAATAAACATTTTATTGACGCTCAGAAAATAACGACCGGAGAAATGATGAGAAGCGACATTGTAAAAAAAGGCATCGAACGCGGACCCCACCGCAGTCTGCTCAAGGCGACTGGAATGTGCGATGCGGACATTAAAAAACCGTTCATCGGAATCGCATGCAGCTACACCGACGTTATCCCGGGACACGTACATCTTGACGCTGTAGGAGATTACGTTAAGCAACAGATCCGCGACGCTGGCGGCACGCCGATCATTTTCAACACGATCGGAATCTGCGACGGGATCGCAATGGGCCACTACGGCATGAAGTATTCGCTGGCAAGTCGCGAAATTATCGCCGACTGCGTTGAAGCAATGTGCGAGGCCCATCAGTTCGACGCCCTGGTCTGCATACCCAACTGCGACAAGATAATACCGGGCATGATGATGGCCTCTATGCGTCTGAATATCCCGACAGTGTTCGTCTCCGGCGGACCGATGGAAGCCGGACGTGTCGCCGGGTGCGATGTCGACCTGATCGACCAGTTCTACGCAGTCGCCCAGCAGAAGATCGGCAAGATGTCGGCACGCAAAGTCAAGGAATACGAGAACAACACCTGCCCGACCTGCGGGTCGTGCAGCGGGCTGTTCACCGCAAACAGCATGAACTGCCTGTGCGAAGCTATCGGTATCGCCCTGCCCGGAAACGGGACATGCCTGGCGACCACCCCGGCGAGAATGGAACTCTACAAGACCGCCTCGCAGCGGATCGTCAAAATGGCCAAACAGTGGGCGGCCGGAGGATGCAAAAAAAACTTCCCCCTCCTACCGAAAAAAATAATGAATCGCAAAGCGTTCGTAAATGCGATGACGCTGGACATGGCGATGGGAGGTTCGACCAACACCGTACTGCACCTGCTGGCGATCGCAAACGAAGGCGGAGTGAAGTTCACGCTCGACGATATGGACAAGATATCAAAACGCACGCCGAATATCTGTCGCGTCGCGCCGTCGTCCACGCCGGAAGGCAAAATCTACCACATGCAGGACATCCACCAGGCCGGCGGAATCCACACCATCATGGGCCAGATCCTCGACGACAAGCCCGCGAACATCAAC
>JABGPF010000363.1 GCA_018645065.1 Phycisphaerales bacterium | reverse complement strand
AGCCGATCATCAGACGCATAGGGCCGGAATAGGCTGTCGGTTTGAGATCGAGGGATATGGTGTGATTAGATGGAGTGTCCGCGATGAGTAGTGATATGCAAGATGCGTTTCTGTGTTTTCTCCGCGAGGGCAGCCTGGCGGGAGTTCGTGTTGGGAGCTCAGAATCTGAGGTGCTGGCGGCCTTTGGAGACCCAGAGGATTGCGATCATCTTCCGGACATGAAATTGCGGCTGCTGTTCTACAGCTCCTGCAATCTGCAAGTATCTTTTTATGGTGATGATTGTGATGAGGCAGTAGTCTATATTGCCCTTTATACCCGCTATGCTGGTTTGCGAGAGTTCCATTTGAATGGGATACACAGTCCAATTTCACTGCCAGAGCCTCCGATCACTAACGCAGTACTGGAATATTTGGACTCAGCTGGCATCGGAGTAAAAGCTTGCGGTCCTGAGCTAGAGGGTCAAGAGTCGGTAATGACCGACGGCGGTGTCGTTTTAACGTTTAACAAGGGCTTGCTCGAAACCCTTATTGTCAGTGCCATTCAGGGCTGACCACAATTGCCCACAGAGAATAGTTAGCCAGTCGCTCTGGCCTCGACCCGTACGCCGGCGACGGTGACGTCGCGGGTGTGGCATCGGTGAGAGGAAATGCAGGCCATCCATTGAGCTCCGAAATCGCCCCTTTATAATGTCGCACACTTCTGTGGGCATTGTGCGAGAATGTCTTTGGCGTATGCTGCTTGTGGGGTTAGTATTTTGAGACGGTATCATAGTGAGAAAAAAACTTTCAATTCGATTGCTGGTTTTGGCGGCGGTTTGTCTGAGCGGCGTGTCTGTGTCCGCTGGTCAGGCTGGGCGTTATCTTGCGGTTTTTGGTGATGGTAGTCGATTGGCGGGTGATGATCTGAGCGGTTGGGGGCAAAGTCCCGCTGCCCCTCGTCTTTCGGATAAACCTTTGGACGATCCGAAACGTCAGTTGCGATGGTTTCAGGATAGAAGTCTCTCGGCGTGGAAGGCGATGGACTGCACATCGGGTTACGTGGAGTTCCGAGGCGGAGACAGGCTTGTCGGCCAGGCGATTGCGATGGGGCAGGACGGTAAGCTCCTAAGCGTCAGGCCGGCGTATGGGCAAGAGATGCCTCGGGAGCTCGGCCGCGGTATTGTGCGGGTGTCGGCGAGGTTCGTTCGTCGGATAGTCTGGGGGCGCCAGCCGTATCGAGCGTTCCAGGCCTCGACGATCTTCCTGCGGGACGGAGGGCGTTTGAGATTCACCTCGCTGCGATGGTATGACGGCGGCGTGAGAGTGCTCCTGGAAAAAGGGCTCAGGCGAATACCCGTAAACCAACTGGCGGAAATCCACATGCCGCCGGCAGACCAGTGGGAAACCTACCTGCGGGAACTCGCGGTTTTGAACCCCACCAAGGACCAGACGCTCTGCCGCCTCGAAACCGCAGACGGTATGATCCTGACATGCTCAAACAGACGGTTCAAGGCCGTAACAAAAGCGAAAAAAGGATCGCACCGCAAACATAGTCGCGCAAACCCAATCGACAACTGGTATCACATGGCCCAACCGGCCTGGAGCGCCGATGCGATATGGGTCCCGTTCAACCGAATCGCAATGCGAACGTACTTCCAGGCCCATCGCCCGCCGCTGTGGCGATTTACGCCCGATAGCGTTGTTCAAAAGTCCATGACGGGCTTCCCGTGGCGATGGCGGGCGAATCGAAATGTCCGGGGCGATCGAATGATGATCTCCGGGCGTTCGATAATAGGCGGGCTGGGCGTGCACGCCAATAACGAACTTACTTTCACGCTGCCGGATTACGTGCGAACCTTTCGCACGCGGGTAGCTTTGGATGGGGCGGTTGAGACAGGCGGGTGCGTGCGGGCGCTGGTCTATCTCGACTCGACCAAGAGCAAACCGCTTTACCGCAGCGATATTATCGTAGGGTCGGGTAAGGTTTTCGATAGCGGCTTGATGAAAATTCCGCAGATTCAGGACCGTCCCAGGCGTTTGATTCTCGTAGCCGATGCGGCGCACGCCGGTCGGCCAGCCGGCGCCGATCCGCTGGACATCCGCGACATGCTCGACTGGATCGACCCGGTGCTGGAGTTCGATCGGGCCAAGCTGCGAACGGCTGTGATTAGTGCGGTTCTGAGCGATGTGGCCGCGTGGAAGGGTTGGGATGTCTCGCTGGCCGGCGACGATTATATACCAATGCGTTCGCGGTGGGACGCTTCTGATCCGGCCGGTGAGCGGTTCGTTCATGGGTTGGCGATTTCCGGGCGGCGCCTTACGCTGAAGGCCAGCAGGCGAATCGGGCCGAAGGATAAATGGCTCAAACTTCGCGTCAGGCAGACAGGTCCGCCAACCAACGCAGGGCGCATTGAGGTTCGCATGAACGGTAGGTTGGCCGCTTATCTGCCCGTAGGTCGCGCCGGCGCCGATGCGCCATACCTGATTCCGACCGAAGCGTTTTTGGGTAAGGACGTGAAATTCGAGATCGTCTATCGGCCCGGTTCAAACAGCGAGGGGATCGAGTGGAGCGAGTTAGCGTTAGTTGAACGCCAAACTGCGGTCGATTGGCGCCCTGTGCGTGTTATAAGCGCCGTATCGCAGCGGGGCGTTAAGCTTTCGGTGCGGGATGACGGTTCGATTCTCGCGGCCGCTGGCCCGCAGGGAAAAACGCCCGTCCTGGATACTTACAACGTACGTTTCGCCAGCGATCTGTCGCCAGTAACGGCGATTCGGTTGGAGGCTTTGGGCGACGCGTCACTGCCTCGCGGTGGTCCCGGCCGCCAGGGACGCGCTGTGCTTTCGCAGTTTCGCGCATCAACTGTTCCCAAGCGACGCAAAACGATTCACGGGCGATACGTTCGCCTCTCGCTACCGGGCAGGGAAACCAGCCTGCACGTGAGTGAAGTGCAGGTTTTCGCGCCTCCGCCGTCAGAGAAGGAGTTGTTAGCCCAGTTAACCCAACTCGCCCAGGCCGAACCGCCGGAGAAACTGATCTCCGCGAACCACAAAACCGCTGACATTCTCGCCATCTTAAAAGTCCGCCCAGCCGCCCGCGATCTGACTCAACGCACGCGTCTTCGTTCGTATCTCGATGCGATTTCACGCAATATCGCCCTTGGCGTCAAGGCGTCCCAGTCAAGCACAGCCTATACCTGCGTGGCGGGCAGGGCTGTCGACGGGCGAACTGAAAGCGGGTACACGCATACCAACCAGGAGCAGTCGCCATGGTTGCTGCTGGATATGGGTGATCTGCGCGAGATTGATCGGATTGTTGTTTGGAATCGCGAGGATGGCAACGGTTACGAACGTATGACGGGCCTGCTGGTTGAGGTTCTGGATGCGAAACGCAAAACTGTCTGGCGGAGGACTGAGGTTGATTCGGCTGCTATTGCGGCTGAGTTTTTCGATTCTGATGTGCGTGATGTTGCTGTCGCCTCGACGGTAGCTAGTTATATGGCCCCCGGGCGCCATGCTGTTTCGTCTGTGCTGGATACGAGTGCGTACGGATGGAGCGTGGGTAAGCGTTTTGGCGAGTCGCACGCGATTGAGTTTGCGTTGGCCCGGCCGGTGGAAGTTCGCGGGACGGGGTTGGATGTTCAACTGAAGCATGCGTATAGTCATTATTATGCGGTGAACCCGTTTTCGGACGGTTTTGGGTATCTTTCGAGCCGGAGCCCGGAACGAGCAGCCACGCTGGGGTGTTTTCGACTCCTGGTAACCGCCGATGCGCCGCCGACCCGCGTTGAGTTGGCGGGTGTAGTTATCGAACCGTTCAAGACAAACGAATCTGAAAAGGGCGACGCGACGGTTGTGCTGACTTCACCGCACCCGCTGTTTGAGGACACCGGGCGATTTGATGCTATTGGCTCAGGCGAGCGATCAAAAATTAAACTGATCTCCGATGATCGCCATTCGGGTAAGCGGGCGGTGCGTATCGAATCGGGCGGTGAGTATCGCATGAACTTCGGGCGAATTATCTCCATTCGCCGAAAACCCGTTGCCGGTGAGTTCCGCTATATTCGCTTTGCGATACGGAAATACGGCGCCGGGCGGGTTTCGCTGAAGCTGGGGAATCTGACATCTCGCAACGGTCGCTACGAAGTGGGGCGGGGGACGCCTGGCGTGCCCGGTGCGCAGAGTGCATGGCAGCTTGATCTCCCGGCGGAGTGGATCGTTCGGGACCGCGATATCTGTGGCGATTTCGGGAGTATGGACCTTACTTCGCTGACAATCGCGTGCAGCGGCGGCGGATATGCGGTGCTCGATCACATATACCTCGCCGCCAAGTATG
The DNA here is from genome assembly GCA_018645065.1 of Phycisphaerales bacterium. Taxonomy (GTDB): domain Bacteria; phylum Planctomycetota; class Phycisphaerae; order SM23-33; family SM23-33; genus BS750m-G57. Next base: position 884 of record JABGPF010000363.1, on the reverse strand, counting down.
ATGATTTCAAACGCCTTCCGCCCGCGCCGTCGCCGGCGGTGACTAATCTGAAGGCCAGGCGCACGCTGGCCGGTCCGATACTGAAAAAGGGTTTCCCCGCGGTTGTTCTGGTTACCGTTGGCGATCGGCAGGCAAGCGGGTGTATCGTTGGCGATGAGGGGTATGTGATGACGGTGGGGCACATGCTGATAGGGGGAGGGAAAGACGCGACGATTCGCTTGCTCGACGGGCGGACGGTGAAGGGCCAGGTCGCCGGGGTGTATCGCAGTTGCGATGTGGGACTGGTCAAGATTACCGATAAGGGGCCGTGGAAAGGGCTGGAACTGAGCAAGGCTGAGGATCATGCTCGCGGGATGCTGTATGTGGGGTTCACGTTCGATAGGGCGTTCAAGGGCGGGAAGGCTCCTACGAGTTATATCACCGATATCCGTGATGCGGGGTATTGGACATATCGCGGGGGGCACACGCAGAAGGATGCTATTCTCGGTGGGCCTTTGCTCGATGAGCATGGGCATGTCGTCGGTATGCATAACGGTATGGTTACCGATGGCGGGATGCAGTTCGCGAGAATGCGGTCGCCGCGACACGAGTGGAGCAAGCTGAAAAAGGGCGCGAAGTGGGGTACGTGGCTTTCGGGGAGCGGACCGATGCTTGGGTTTTATAGTGCTATTCATCGCGAGGGGTGTGGTATCGCCAAGGTGTATCCAAACACTCCGGCGGCTGCGGCGGGGATGAAGCCTGGTGATGTGATAACGAAGGTGGACGGCAAGCGGATCGGTAAGTTCGAGGATCTGGTAGCTGCGCTGCGTAACAACGACCCCGGTGACGAAGTCAAAGTTACATTCAAACGCGGTAAGAGTAGTATTATCAAGACGATACGCCTG
>JABGPF010000018.1 GCA_018645065.1 Phycisphaerales bacterium | reverse complement strand
AAATTGATACCGTGACCATTGGTGGCGGCCCACAATCTTCCCTTGCTGTCGCGAATAATAGACGAAACCGGGGTTCCGCTGAGGCTGTTCGGGTCCTTTTCGTCATGGCGATAATGGGTGAAGGTTTCCGTTTTCAGATCTAATTTATCCAGTCCGCCCTCGGTTCCGATCCACAAGGTTCGGTCTTTATCCTTATACATATTCCAGATCGAATCGTTGCCCAGGCTGCTGGAGGCGTTTTTGTCGTGGCGGTAACGGGTGAATGTTTTCTTCTTGGGATCGTATTTGTTGAGCCCGCCCCCATAGGTGCTTACCCACAAAAAACCGTCAGCCGTTTCAACCACCATGGTCACTTTGTTATGACTTATACTTGTTGGATCATCCGGATCGTTGTGGTAATGGATAAATCCTTTTTCCTTCAGATCATATCTGTTGAGCCCGTCATCAGTGCCCACCCACAGATTATCATTGCTGTCAACAAGAACGCTCCAGACCAAATTACTCGAAAGGCTCTTGGGGTCGTTCTTGTCGTGGCGGTATGTGACGAACCTATCTCGCGAGGGATCATAACGCGATAGACCACCCCCGTAGGTGACAATCCACAAATTCTCTTTCTTGTCCTGATAAAGGCGCCACGCATAATTATTGGGAAGGCTGTCCGGATCGTTTGGATCATTGAGGTAGTTCTTGAATTCAATACCATCGAATTTGCTCAGGCCCGCATCGTTCGTGCCGATCCACATGAAGCCCTGAGCGTCTTGCAATATTGCGACAACATTACTACTGGGAAGCCCATCTTCGACGGTGAAGTGATCGAACTTGATGTCCTTGACGTTCTGCGCGCATGCGTCCGGTGGTGACGCCAAGGAGATCAGCGTTGCGATCGACATTACTGCGATGAATACGATTTGGCTTCGATTAATTTGCATCATTTTCTGTCGCATATATTCGGCCTGTTTCGCAGATTTGTTGAGTCGCAGAATAATAGCCCATAACACACAATGTAATCTAACGACTATTCTTGCCATTTTACAATAGTGAAAGAGGAAAAATCGGAATTTGATTCATGTGTTCCATTGTGTTTGAATCCAGATGCGCCATCAAGAGCTTCGTGTGGAATTGGGATGTTTTCGGTTTGCGTGGTTCGCGGTCGATAGATTGTACCGTTGCTAATCGTTGTATGTGATTTCAGATTTGGTCGGCGAGCAGGTTGATTAATCTTCTTGCTGCCGCTTGAGCGGTGAATTGCCGGAGGGCGGATTGACGGCCTGTTTGACCGATGCTTTTTGCGCGGGCGGGGTCTTTAAGTAGTTCTGTGAGTTTGGTGAGCATGTCGCCGGGCGTGTCGGGGTCGTAGAGTAGTCCGCCTCCGGTTGCTTCGATCAGTTCGGGGATTACGCCGACGCTCGGTTCGACCAGGGGTACTCCTGCCAGCAGCGATTCGATTACGAACATCCCGGCCGCCGGTCCGCTGCGGTCGGGCACGCACATTACCGAGCATTTGGGGAGGAAGTCGCGTTTGGATTGGCGGTCGAAATCGTCTATCCATTCGACATCGCCTGCGACTCCGGCCTGCTGGAACGCCTGCTTCTGGACGTCGACGTAGCTGGTGAAGTTTTGGGTAAGTCCACCGGCGATTATGAGTTTGGTTTTCTCCAGGCCCGGTTGGGTTCGCAGTTTGATAAATGCGTCGGTCAGCAGGTCCAGGCCCTTATCGGGATGCAGTCGCGAGAGGTATCCGATAACCGGCGGGTCGGGCGGCGCGTCGGGCGGCGCGTATCCCTGCGGATCGATCCCGTTGTAGCAAACTTTCACCGTGCCTTGGTCCAGGCCGAGGCGCGGGCCCATGAGATCGGCGTAGTAGCGGCTTGGCGCGATGAACAGGCTTACCGCTCGCGCGTTTTGGCGCATGAGGTCCCAGGCCTGATCGGAATAACCTTTCGGAAGGGCGTCGATAAAGTCGTGCTCGTCCTGCAGCATACAGACCACCGCACAACCGAGTTGTTCTGAAATCAGCGGCGCCATTCCCAGTAGCATCGCGTTTGACAGCACCACAACGTCCGGGCGCGAGTTTTCCTGCAGATAGCTGACCAGACGTTCAAGTTCCTTGACCTGCCTGCCGGTGGCGCCCTGGAGCATCGAGACCGCCGTTTCGCCCAGGAGCGAGGCCTTGGTCATACCGACTTTTCGCGCAGCAAACCGCAGCAGTCCGTTGGCGTCGAAGAGTTTGTCGAGCCATCGCGGAGTATGCCTGAACAGTTTGAACCGCTGCTGCAGATAGACGTTGACCCCGCCGAAGAAAACCGGCGTTTTCGCGTCGCCTGGATCGGTGTCCTGCATAAGCGGTGGCAGGTATAGAGGCATTGACGTAGCGTCATGTCCCAGCGCTCTTAACGCCACGACAAGGGCCTTGTCCCTCAGGCAGTTCTCGCAATAGAAATTATCGCCGCTGCCGGGCGTCATGAAGACGATTTGCATGGCGATCTCCGGGCGTTGGCTGCGGTTAGTCGATCGGTGAGAAGTTGTCTTTGCCTACTCCGCATTCGGGGCAGACCCAATCGTCGGGGATTTCGTCAAACGGTGTCCCGATTTCGATTCCATTGTCCGGGTCGCCAGTGCCCGACTGGTAAACATAACCGCAGATGTCACAAATGTATTTGCCCATATTTTCTTCATCCTGTACTAGAAAACACACCGGCCCGGTCGCCGGTAATAACATTTAACTCTTTTACTCGTTGCCTTGGAGGCTTGCAAGCGTTGCTTTTGCGATATCGATCCCGAACTGCCTGCACGTGGCCAGGTCGTCTGAGTTCGGTACGTAGTTCACTCTAAGCGGGTCGGTGATAACGTTCAGGCCTAAGCCCTCAAGCCACGCCTGCAGGTTTTTTGACGCCTCACCGCTCCAGCCGTACGAGCCGAAAGCGCCCGCAACCAGGTTCCGCGGTTTGAGTCCGCCTGCGTAAGTTGTTACATCGGCCATTGCGGGCTGCATATTATTGTTCATTGTTGCCGAACCGACCACCAATCCGCCCGCATCAAGTATTTCTGTTACAACATCGCTGCGGTGGCAGGAGCTCATTGACATGAGTTTCGCCTTCACGCCGCCTTCGGAAAGACCCTCGCCGATAGCCCGGGCCATCTTCGCCGTCGAGCCCCACATCGAGTCGTAGACCACTACGACTTTGTCGGTGGGTTTCTGTGCCGACCAGCGTGAGTAGTCGCCGATGATTTTGGCGATATCTTCCGGGGTTCGCCATATCGGACCGTGGTCCGGGGCGATCATGCTGATGTCGAGGTTCAGGGCGGTGAGTTTTTCGAGCGTCTTGTCTATGAAACCGGCGAGATGCATCAGGATGTTGGCGTAGTATTTCGTCGCTTCGTAGTCGAGGATCGTCTGGTCGTATTCGTCGGCGTATCGTTCGAGCCCGGCCAGGTGCATTCCGAAGGCGTCCTGGGTGTACAGGATTTGCCTGCCGTGCTGGTAGGTCACCATCGAGTCGGGCCAGTGGCACATTTTTGTTTCTGCGAACGTGATCTTGTCCGAGCCCAGGTCGAGCGTTTCGCCGTCGCCTACGATCGTTATGTCGCATGGCAGGTCGAAGTGTTGCCCGAGCGCTTTGGCTCCCATTTTGGTGGCGAATACTTTTTCGGGTTGTATGCGTTTGATAGCCTCGGGCAGGGCGCCTGAGTGGTCCATCTCGGCGTGGTTCGAGACGATGTAGTCAATCTTTTCCGGATCAATAACCGACGCGATGCGCGCGAACATCTCGTCTGATGCGGAAGCCTTTACGGTGTCGATCAGCGTGACCTTGTCGGTCAGGATAAGAAACGCGTTGTAGGTGGTTCCGCGGCTTGTGAGATATCCGTGAAAGTGTCGTATGTCCCAATCGATAGCGCCTACCCAGTAGACGTCGTCGAATATTTTTACTGCTTTGAATGTATCTTTCATTTTGTCGCCTTAATTTCGTCTAAACGTACGTAGAGACCAGTATTGCAGTTAACGTATACCCTCGGAGCGTTGCGTTTGCAACGGCCAGATTGTGAAGTTTTAATTATTTCGCCGGTGGTGTGAATACTCGCTGGCCTAGTTCTCTGTCAAGCATGAACAACCCGCCCGGTGCGCCTTCCATCAGTTTGAGCTGCTGGATCACGCCGTCAACGCTGGCTTCTTCCTCCACTTGTTCGCCAATGAACCATTGGAGGAAGTTCACCGTGGCGTGATCTTTTGCCTCTATCGCCTGGGCCACCAGATCGTTTATTCGCGAAGTTACGATCTGCTCGTGTCCAAGAGCGGTCTCGAACGCCGCCAGCGGTGAGTCCCACTCGGTGGCCGGTGCGGGCATACCGTCGATCAGCACGCGTGCGCCTCGTTCGTTAATATAGTTATAGAACTTGGTGCAATGGAACATCTCTTCAGCGTATTGAATTTTCATCCAGTTGGCGCAACCGGTCAGATTCTTGGCGTCGAACCAGGAGGCCATCGACATGTAGATGTTGGCTGAGTACATCTCGAAATTCATTTGTGAATTCAGAGCGTCTGCGATCTCTTTGTTGATCATTTTTCTATCCCTTCCACAGCCCGTGGACGTTGCAGTACTCGCGTGCGGTCACTTCGCAGTCGCAGTCGCCTGTCATGAATGTCGCTACCGGTTGGTCGCCTGGCTTGAGGTATACCTGTGAAACTTCACAGTCGCAGACCAGTTCGATCCATTGGATGTAGTGCTCTTCTGTCATCGGGTGCAGGGTCGATCCGACGGTGACTTTGTATCCGCCATCGATTTTTTCGATTACGGGCACGTGTTTTTCGGTGGTCGCGTCGGCGGTTTTCGCCTCGAGCAGGGTCATCGTGCTTCCGCAGCAGGCGAGCATCGGACCGCCGCCCACGAATATTTCCGCGATGTTCCCGCAATGTTCGCACTTGAAGATCTGTAGTTTTTTAGTCATGGTTCAGCCTTTCTTTATTTCGTTTGTCGTAGTTGCAAATTGTTGGTTTTTAGTTTCGGTTGCGGCGTTTCGAATGTCCGGTATTCGCCGCGGGCTTATGCTTACGGTGCGAATACCGCTTGCGATGAGTTTGTCGGTGTATTGTACGTCTGAGGCCAGTTCACCGCAGATCGAAAGCGGTTTCCCCGCGAGATTCGCCGCCAGCGAGAGTTTTTCCAGAAGGCCCCAGAACACGTCGTAATCGGGGTGATGATCGCCCGATACGATGCTGTTGTTGCGGTCAACGGCGAAGAAATACTGGATCAGATCGTTGCTCCCAATGCTTGCGAAGTCGGCTTCTTCGAGCAGCTTTTCAGCTTCCATGCAGGCAGAGGGCACCTCGAACATCGCTCCGTGATATATCTTGCCTACCGGTATGTCGGCGGTCATTTCCGCGAACGTTTGCTTCATCAGTCGGAACTGCGCCAGCCCGGTGATCATCGGGTACATCACCCAGACCGGCATTTCGGTAGACACTCTGGCCAGCGCTCTTGCCTGGGGCCGCATCAGATCGGGCATGCCCAGCAGCAGCCTCGCCCCGCGATATCCCAGCGCCGGGTTATCTTCTACAGGCAGGTCGAGTTCTTCCAGCGGTTTATCGGCTCCGATATCGAGCATGCGGAAATATATCGGAGCTCCTTTTACCGCTAGTGCGGCGTTTCTGTATGACTGATACTGCTGCTGTTCGGTTAGCAGTTTTCCGCCCGAGGCGAAGAATTCGAATTCGGTGCGATACAATCCGATGCCTTCTGCGAGCATGTCATGTGCGAGCTTGGCCTCGGCTGCGGTGCTTATATTGGCCATTACCGTCAATTGCTTTACCGGGGCGACCGCTTCGAGCGGCTGGCGTTTGGCGATTTTGTCGGCGTTAGCCGCCTTGGTTTCGTCGCTGGGGCGGATCACCACCTCGCCGGTGCATCCGTTGAGCATAACTTCCATGCCGCAGGATATCTGGTTAACGATATCGGAGATACCGCTGACGGCGGGTATTCCCATCGCACGGGCCAGAATCGCCGCATGCGAAGTCTCACCGCCACGTTCGGTGACGAAGCCCAGCAGATCGTCGCTTTCGACTTCCATCGCGATTGACGGGGTAAGTTCTTCGGTGATTACGATCCTGTGATGGCCTCTGGCGCAATGGCTGTCGACTGAGCATTGGAACGACGGGCTCGTATCGCACAGCACGTCCAGCAGGCGTCGCTTCAGTTCGCCCAGATCGCTGGCTCGCTCCTTTATGTACTCGTCGTCGAGTTGGGCCAGTTGGCTTTCGTATGCGTCCAGGATTTCGGTGACTGCACGTTCGGCGTTGGCGCCTTGGTCAATGGCTGCGTCAATTTCCTGGCGCATGGCCGGGTCTTGCAGCATCATTTTCTGCGCTACGAAGATTCCCGCTTCGGCCTGCCCGATGCGATCGGTAACGGTGTCCTGGAGGCTATTGAGGCGTTCGATGACTATTTCGCGAGCCTTGTTCAGGCGGTCCTTTTCTCGGTCCACGCCTTTTCCGCTGACTTTATACGTAGGCAGGGCGTTGTGCTTGTTCTGTTTGAACATGCAGACCTTGCCCAGCACAACGCCCGGGCTAATCGCCAGCCCGCTGAGGCGGACTTCATTTTTCGAACCACTGCTCATTACCAGTTTTCCCCGAGCAGTTCAAAGTGCTTTTGCGGGTGTGCGCACGCCGGGCAGAGATCCATCGCTTCGAGCCCTTCGTGGATGAATCCGCAGTTAATGCACTGCCAGATCACCGGCGCGTCGCGCTTGAACACCTTGCCCGATTCAATGTTGTCGATCAGTGCGAGGTAGCGTTTTTCGTGCTGCTTTTCGGCGACTGCTATTGCTTCCATGACCACCGCGACTTGCGGGAAGCCTTCTTCGGAGGCGGTTTGTGCGAAGCCCGGGTACATTGTGGTCCATTCGAAGTTTTCACCGGCTGCGCCTTCGCGAAGGTTTTCGACTGTCGCGTCGATCGGTCCGAACGGGAACGCCCCCGTGATTTCCGTCGTACCGCCGGTCATGAACTTGAACAGGCGTTTTGCGTGCTCTTTTTCCTGATTGGCGGTCTCTTCGAAAATGTTGGCGATCTGCACGAAGCCTTCTTTTTTGGCTTTGGAGGCGAAGTATGTGTAGCGGTTTCGGGCCTGAGATTCGCCTGCGAACGCGCCCATGAGATTCTTTTCTGTTTGGCTGCCTTTGAGATCCATTAGTAATGCTCCTTAATTCTGTGTCTGTTGTTATTGGTTGTCGTCATTGCATTTAGGGCACAGGCCTTCGAACACGAGTTCGTGGCCGGTAATATCAAACCGCGAGTTTTCACGGGCTGTTTTATCGATGTCGCCAAATGGATCAGACGGTATATCGCTGACCCGCCCGCACATAACGCAGTGAGCGTGATAGTGGCGTTTCTGGTTTTTTTCGTATCGCCGTTGCTCCGAACCGATATGCAACTTCTTAACCATACCGGTCTGGGACAGTATTTCAAGGTTCCTGTATACTGTTCCTAAACTTATATTTGGAAGCACCTTCCGAACGCGACTGTAAACTTCGTCGGCGGTTGGGTGCTGACCGGGGCTGTCGAGCTCGGCCAGAATCACGCGCCGCTGGCGAGTCATCCGAAAATCGCACGATTTTGTCTTCTCTGTAGTTTCTGTATTATCCATAATAGTAATCATTACTGGTGACTATGTATGCATTGTAGGCGCCCGTTTTCGTGAAATACAAGTTGCGGAGCGGAAAACATATTTTTCTCCCACCGCTGAAATTGCGGGCTTTGCAAGTCGAACGATAAAAAAGAGTTGCGGGCTTGATATAAGTCAATGCACTTCGGATATAAGGGCTCTAGAATGACAGCGAATAGGAAAATACCGGAGATTATTATGAGCGAAAAAGTTACCAGAAAGATCGTAAAGATAGATGAAGACAAGTGCGACGGATGCGGGCTGTGCGTCCCGGACTGTGCGGAAGGGGCGATTAAGATTGTCGACGGCAAGGCGAAATTGCTGGCTGAGAACCTGTGCGACGGGCTGGGTAATTGCCTGGGCGTCTGCCCTCGCGACGCGATAACCATAGAAGACCGCCCAGCCGATCAGTTCGACCAGGCCGCCGTAGACGCCGCCGCAGCGACGGTGAAACCAGAACCGCTGGCGTGCGGATGCCCGGGTACGCTGGCCCGAGCACTCTCGCCACAACCCGCACCGTGCCAACCGCAACCTGAAGACACAGTCGCGCCACTGTCGCAACTGTCGCATTGGCCTGTTCAGCTTACGCTCGTCCCACCAACGGGGCCCAGATGGGATAACGCCGACATCCTGATCGCCGCAGACTGCGTGGCGATGGCGATGCCCGACTTCCACGAACGACTGTTGGCCGGTAAGGCCCTTGCCATCGCTTGCCCGAAGCTCGACGATATCGAGCCGTATGTCGCCAAACTCACCCGAATATTCGCCGACAATCCGATCAAATCGATCACCGTGGCGCATATGGAAGTTCCCTGCTGCACCGGGATAGTGATGGCGGCACGGACGGCGATCGAGCAATCCGAGCGAACTGATATACCGTTTACGGATATCACTATTGGAATTGACGGACGGGTCCTCAGAGAGGTTTGAATCGAGCATGAAAGCGGCGCCGAAAGACAAGCAACTTCAGATGCTAAAGAAGTTTATAGAAGTCTATTGCAGCAAACAGCACGGCTCGGACGATGAACAGTTGTGTAGCAACTGCGCCGAGTTGCTGGATTATGCGACAGAGCGATTGGCCAGGTGTCCGCTGGACCCCAAGCCAAAATGCAAGGACTGCAGCGTACACTGTTACGACGAATCTCACAGGGCCCGGATCAAGGAAGTCATGAAGTTTTCCGGGATGTACTTTGTAAAACGAGGCCGGGTTGACTGGCTCGTGAAATATTTTTTGAACTGACCCCAAGCAACTAACGCTAATGACACTTACCGCAGACACGCCCGAGATTAGAGAAACGCTCATCGAACGGATGAAATCCGTATTCGGTGACGATTCCCGCCGTATCGATCATGCTATGGCGGTGCTGGGGCATGCTGAGTCGATTCTCGCCGATTCACCGGGCGTTTGCGGGCTGGTGGTGCGAGCGGCGGCAATTCTGCACGATATCGGAATCCAGGCAGCCGAGCGGAAACACGGCAGCTCTTCGGGTAAGTATCAGGAAACCGAAGGCCCGCCGATCGCACGCGAAATACTCGAAAGCATGAATATCGACGCCGGTGCGATCGACCACATCTGCCGCATCGTCGCCAACCACCACAGCGCCCGCGACATCGACACGCCGGAGTTCCGGATCATCTGGGACGCCGACTGGCTGGTGAATATCCCTGACGAATACGACATATCCGACAGCAAGAGCATATCGGAACTTATAAATAAAGTGTTCAAGACCCCAACCGGGCGAACAATAGCACAAGAACTTTTCTTCGAAAGGAATGAATAATGAGCATGTTTTGTTTTCAATGTGAGCAGACCGCCAAGGGCACAGGTTGTAACGTGGCAGGCGTTTGCGGGAAGAGTCCGGATGTGGCGGCGTTGCAGGACCTCCTGCTGCATGTGGCTAAGGGGCTGGCGCGATATGCGCATCGCCTGGCCGGGCTTGGGCACGTCGATCGCGACGCCAACATCTTTATCGTCAGGGCGCTGTTCACTACGGTTACTAACGTGAACTTCGACGCTGACTCGCTGGTTGACGTGCTGCGCCAGGGTCGCGAAGTAGGGCAGCGTCTGAAAGCCAAATACGCCGAACTCTGCAGCGAGCCCGAAGTGCTCTGCTCAGAAGGATGCCAACTGGCCGACACCACCGAAGCCATGATCGCCCAGGCACAGTCGCTCCAGATCGATAAGCGCCAAGCCGCTGACGGTGAAGATATAGTCGGCCTGCAGGAACTGATCACTTACGGGCTCAAGGGCGCCGCCGCCTACGCCGACCACGCATACGTCCTGGACGTAGCTGACGATGCGGTTTTCGCGACGTTTAACGAGATACTCGACTATCTGGCGGGCAACCCCAAGGACGTTGGCGAGCTTACGGCCACCGCCCTGAAAGTCGGCGATTTGAACATGAAGGTCATGGAGCTTCTGGACAAGGGCAATACCGAGACGTTCGGGCATCCTGAGCCCACGCCGGTTAACATCGTCCCGGTCGCCGGCAAGTGCATTTTGGTGTCCGGCCACGATCTCAAGGACCTCCTGGAACTGCTCCAACAGACTGAAGGCAAGGGCGTTAACGTATACACCCACGGTGAGATGCTGCCGGCTTGTGCGTATCCCGAACTGAAAAAGTTCCCGCACCTGGTGGGCAATTACGGTGGGGCGTGGCAGGAGCAGGCCAAAGAGTTCGACGCCTTCCCCGGCGCGATCCTCATGACCACAAACTGCATCCAAAAGCCGCGTGAAAGCTACACCGCACGCATCTTCACCACCGGACTGGTGCAGTGGCCTGGAGTCTCCCACGTACCCAACGGCGACTTCGGACCCGTGATAGAAGCTGCACTGGCCGCTGACGGATTCGCAGAAACCGCCGAACCGAAAACGATTCTCACCGGCTTCGCACGCAACGCGGTTATGAGCGTCGCCGGACCGGTGATCGATGCCGTCAAAGCCGGGCAAATCAAACACTTCTTCCTGATCGGCGGTTGCGACGGAGCCAAGCCCGGACGCAACTATTACACCGAACTGGCTGAACAGGTGCCCGACGACTGCGTCATCCTCACGCTGGCCTGCGGTAAGTTCCGGTTCAACAAGCTGGAGTTTGGCGACATCGGCGGTATCCCGCGCCTGCTGGACGTCGGGCAGTGCAACGACGCCTACTCCGCGGTCCAGATCGCAGTAGCCCTTGCGGGCGCCTTCGAGTGCGGCGTGAACGACCTGCCGCTGAGCATCGTGCTGAGCTGGTACGAACAGAAGGCCGTCGCCATCCTCCTGACGCTCCTGAACCTGGGCATCAAGAACATCCGCATCGGACCATCGCTGCCGGCGTTCGTAACACCGGCAGTTCTGAACGTGCTCGTCGAGAACTTCAACATCGCTCCGGTCAGCACGCCGCAAGAAGACCTCGCAGCGATCCTCGGTAACTAATATCGAGATAACCCGAGCCACCCGCGGCCGACCGCCCCCAAGCGGTCGGCCGCTTTTATAGCTCCAGGACGGATTAGAAACCAGGCGATATGCGGCAACTGGGAGATCATCCAGGCAACCTCGCCGGTCGATACGACCATCCGCACCAGGCGCATTCAGACGCCGCGCCATGTTCACAATTGCTTCACACATACACGCTGTGAAGCATGGGTTCGGAAAAGTAGTACTCCTTTTCCAGGTTATAGACCGCGATAAGATGTGTCTGGCGTAACATCCTGTGGTTAGGTTAGTTAGGCTGGATATGGGTTGCGTGTTTCGGGTTGGAGCATCACCGAGAGGGTTGTCCATGGCCCGGATCGCATCTTCACACTTCCCTGTGGTGTGAAGATGCGCTAACGGGCGAAGGGCGCCGCGCCCGGGGCGCATTTACACCTGAAGTCTTCCATCAAGGCGCCGTTGCACTTCGGATGTGAATCCGCCGAATTTGCGGATTGCCTTTGGCATGTATATGGAAAATAAAACTGCCTGATTTAACATTGTTTTGCATGAGTTTTATAGCTATAATACATATGGTCTGGTCTGGTCTGGTCCGATAGAAAGGGTTTACGATGATAGTGAATACAGTTACCGAAGCGAAAGCGCAGCTTTCGTCGCTTCTTGACCGCGTCTGTCGGGGAGAAGAAGTGATAATAAGCCGTGCCGGCAAGCCTGTGGCGATACTGGAACCGTATGATGAAACGAGGCGCCCTCGCAAACCAGGGGCTTTGCGTGGTAAGATCCAAATCGACGATGATTTTGATGCCCTCACGCCAGAGATCGAAGAAATGTTCGGGTTGAAAACGCCATGAAATTCCTACTGGACACACACGTAATTCTATGGTGGTTGGCTGATGATCCGGCACTGAAGCCCAATGCCCGCTCTGCAATCTCGGACACCACCAATCTGGTCTATATCAGCGCGGTTAGCTTGTGGGAAATCGTCATCAAGCAGGGGCTGGGCAAGCTGCAACTACCGGAAGACTGGGCTGGCGCCTTGATGCGCGAACCTTTCGGACAACTGTCGATAAACTTCCAGCACGCGCTAACTGTGGGAAAACTTCCCGCCATCCACAAGGACCCCTTCGACCGGCTCCTGATCGCCCAATGCCTCGACGAGGATTTGACCCTGGTCACGCACGACGCGACGCTGCAACATTACGATCTGCCGATCCTGCTGACATAACCCGGAGACGTCAGCATCTCTTCAGCAACGGCGGATTAATAAATGATCTATCAAGAAAGCGCCCGGTCGCTCAAGGAAAAAAGGGGGGGCAACGAATAAGGGTTGTCGTCTGTTTTTTTAGTTGTTGTTTTCTTGTTACGAGTCCGTTTGTTTTGTGCTAACATTACCATGTGTATAGAATTACAAATCCCGCTATTTTATGTTTTGTTTTAAGGGCTGATCTTGATTCCGTCCCATGACTTTTGACAACCTTATCAAAGACTTCTCGCTGATGTGCGAGAATACATCGTGCGTGCTACTAGAGACCGCTTGTGTGAGCGCGCTGGGTATCACTCCATCCAGGAATAAACTCCTAGTTGGGCTGTGGTTCGAGTTGTTCGACGCTGGTGATGCGTTTGACCAGGCAGATGTTTTGCTGAAGAATGCTGGACAGGAGGAATCCGCTCCCTTCTGCCGAGACTTTGATGTGCGTCCATTCGCGGTTAGTTTGGATGTCTTTCCTCAAGATGTGATAGCATCACAAGGAATCATGCTTCCCTTTGCGGACCATTGCGCGACGATCCTGTCGGCTACGCTTGGTAAGCGTGTGTTGGTGATGCTCAACTCTGGCGATATTCCGTATCGTCTTTACGGCGATGGAGTATTACAGGATGATTACACTCGTTACCGTTTGGAGTTATGATGCGATTTAGTGTAGTGATGAACGCAAAAAAAACTTTTTTGGCTCCTGTCCTTTTCGTTGCTTGTGTTGGCACGTTGGCGGTAGTTGACTTGGGCTGCCAGGATTCTGCGGAGCCTGTGAAAACTCATTATCCTGCGGGAAAGCTGACCCCGCAAGATGGTTTTATGGACCAAAATTTTGGGACCGATGTTGCAGTGTCTGGTAGCCAGGCCGTTGTTGTTAGCTGTTCTGAGGGAGGCCAGGAGGAAATGGTTTATGCAAAGTCAGTAGACGTATTTGATTTGGGGCTCAGAAATAGGACCCGACAGCTTGTCCCACTTGGAGATGTGAGGCTAAAGCACCATTGGCGAGTTTCCGCAGACGACAGATGGGCCGCAGTTGCCGGTTATTCAGAATATCCCAGCAAGGCCTACGTTTTCGATTTGAGAACCGGTAAACAAAAGAGCGTTTTGAAGCCTGATGATGATCTTTTTCCCAACGATCTGTTTGGAAATTCCATATCTCTGAAGGGCGATCGGGTGATTGTTGGCGCAATAACCGCAAAACGAGGCGGTGATAGTGATCGTCCTGGAGCCGCGTACATATTCGCTGTCGAAGACGGAAAGCAGATATTTAAGCTTGTCAGTAAAGATGCAAAGCACGGAGATGTTTTTGGATGTTCGGTCGCGATTTCCGACTCCTATGCTGTGGTTGGTGCGTCGGGGACTGCTACCGATGGTTTAGAGGGTTCGGGTGCGGCATACGTGTTTGACATCCGAACAGGCAAGCAGATTTCTGTCCTAACTGTCCGGCGTCCTGTTGGCGGAGAAGCGTTTGGAGAGGCGGTGGCTATATTCGGTGATATGGTGGTCATAGGCGCCCCGAAGGATCGATCACTCGTCAAAGGGCCGGGGGCCGCCTATCTTTACAACGTACGTAGCGGCAAGATGCTGGCTGAACTCAAACCATCCGATGGTTCAGGACGCAATTTCTTTGGTGGTGCGGTGGGAATATCCGAACGACTTGTTGTTGTCGGTGCGGTACTCGCCGAGAGCGCAAATGGTAAGGAAACCGGCGCTGCGTACGTTTTTGACTCATCGACGGGCAAGGAATTGGCTAAGTTCTCTGCAAGAGACCTTAAATCCGGTACTATGCTCGACGAAGATGTTGTTGATCTGGAACTTGGCAGTGGGTTTGGTGTATCCGTTGGTGTATCCTCGGATTGGATCGTCGTCGGATCTCCCGGCAATGATTTCAAAGGCGTCACCGATGTGGGCGCGGTCTATATGTTCAAGACGACGGAAATTTATTCCAACATCCTTGGGAAATGAATTCAGGTCTAGCGGGGGCAGCGCTGAATAAAAAGAGGGTTGTCGTCTGGCTTTTTAGTTGGTGTTTTCTTGTTACGAATCCCGCTGTTTTATGTTTTGTTTTAAGGGCTGGTCTTGATTTTGTCCCGGGAACGCCAATCTCCTGATTGGCCCTGAACCCCATCGCTCCGGGGACGCTCCTTTTCTAAAAGCCGATCGGGAGATCGGCGTTCCCAGGAATTGGCCTGCGATTTGGGCAAAAAAGAAGAGCAATGTGGTTAATTGCTCTTCTGGTGTGTTCTTGCATGTTGGCGTCGATCAGCGATCGTAAATGCTTCGGAGTTTGACTGTCTCGTTGGTGTTTTCGAGGTTCTTTATCAGGGCCTGGGTTTGCTCGATTATGGGTTTGAGCATGCGGGCCTCTCGGTGGGCCAGGAGGTCTTTTTCCAACTTTTTGATCTGAGGTAAAACCGCCTTGGCGGCTGGTCCGTATGCTTTCAGGGTTTTAAGGCATTGTGAGATCCGGTTCCTCTTGCCCCACTTGTTGATCTCCATTATCTGGATGCAGAGTGGCATGCCTTCCTTGATTCGATGCCTGGCCAGCAGTGCGACCCCGCTGACGCGGATTCCGCTGGCGAACATGATCCCGCTGGGGGAGGGCTTTACGATCGCCTCGTGAATAGCGGGCAGGAGCGGTTTGATCTCCTCGAAGCTCAGGTTGCGGTAAACGCTTCCGTAGGTCCCGCGTGCACGTCCGTCCTGGTTCTGCAGGCCGGCCCGGACGGCTTTTAGCAGCAACTTGCGGTCGATTCCATCGAGCGATCTGCTGATCAATCCGCCTCGCCCGCCGAACAAAGCGAACGAGAGGAAGCGTTGCTCCATATTACGCGGATCGTTTTTCAGATCGCTTTTCGCCAGGCGAGTGAGGATTTCGGGGACGGCTACTTTCGCCTGCTCGCCAATCCCTGCAAGCGCCTCGGCGGCCAGGATTCTCAACCAGAGATCGTCGGATCCGAACGCCTGCCGTAATGCGGGTACTGCCGCCGCGGCGCGGCTTCGTTGCATTTGGATCGCCTGGCAGGCTCCGTATTTTGTGTAGAGGTCTGCGGCGCCGAGCATGGTGATTAATCGTGCGGTTATGTCGACTTTGCGGCGTGTCAGCGCCATCGCGGCGCGCTGGCGAACCACGGGCGACCAATTGCCCAGGCGGGCGATGAGTTGCTCGACGCTCAGTTTGTCATACGCACTGTTGCGGTCCTTGTTGCTCCATCCGCGTCCGTCGTTTACCAGGCTCATCGCCGCCGTGGCGCTGAGCTGCGGGATGATGCTTTTTCGCTTGCCCGTCAGGCGGATCTTCTTTAGCGGCATGGCGTAGGCCAGCAGGTATCCGCCTGTGCAGTCCCATTTGGCGGTCTTGTCCTTCCGCATCGCCGGAGGGCCCTGGTGAAGGAAGGACCCGTCCCAGCGCCGGGCCAGGTCGAAATACCAACCGCCGAACTCTTTCATCCACGCTCCGCTGGCGTTCGGGCCTGACTGCGCTACTGCCGGCAGCGACCAGAGAACGTTCCAGAAGTTGCCCGAGTGTCCGCAGTCGCGCTCGGCTCCGTGAGATGCGACGCTCATTCGCGAAAAGTATTCGGCGGCTTTTGCCTCGTCCAGCAGACCGAACATGATTGCGGCCATCCCGCATTTACCGTTGTCTTCGTGAGTTTGTGTCCATGGGCGGTGATCGCCATAGGGGACAGCTCCCTTGCCCACGTAAAAGCGGATCAAACGCGTGCTTCTCTCAATCGCCAGGTCCAGCTTGGGGCTTTTGACGCCGGCCTCGCGGGCCAGGATCAGCGAGGTGGTAAGCGGCAGGCCCGGTGCGTTCATCATACCGTAACCGACCAGTCGCCCGTCGGCAGCGGCGAACTTGTGGCCCCAGGAACCGACGATGCTCTGGCCGTTGGCGGCTTCGAGCGCCAAACGCCGCAGACCCGGCATGACCGAATTATCACCGGTCGCCATCACGTATTCCGAGAGCAGTGCGATCACGTATCCGTAGTACCATGTTTGCATACCACTGGCTGAGAACTCGGAGGCCCATTTGACCTCTTTTTTCACTAGCGGCAGGTATTCGGGGTTACCGCTGGCCAGCAGCGCCAGGGCGTTTAAGCTGCGTGTGATGGGGTTCTGGCGGTAGGACGGTTCGGCGATTCGTTTGGCCAGCGCCTTGCAGCCTTGTTCGAGAATCCGCTTTGATTTCGGGCAGTTGTAGGGGGCTGTTGCGCTGTACGTGCCGAGTGCGGGCAGCTTGACTGTGACCGTTTTGGTCTGGCCTTGTCGCCAGCGGATCAGCGATAAGGCGCCGCGGTTGCTGGTCTTTTCGGCCTGGGTGAGCGCCTTGCCCATTTCAGTTCGCGGATCGTAGGAAAACGGTTTTCCTCCGACGCCGAGTATCACGTCGCCGACTGCGAGTGTGCCATCGGCCGGTGAGTTTTTGTCCACCTTGGTGATGTATATTTGTCGTGCGTCGGTTGTCGCCAGTGTGTTGCTGAACATCCATCCGCGAGCGCCGGTGGCTCCGAGCGTCCAGTCGTGGTTGGCGTCCTGGGGTAGCTTGGCGCCTTTGGTGAAGTCTGGCATGGTCATTTTTGTATTTCGCCGAGCAGCGAAGGTTTGCCCAGGCCCAGCCAGGACCGAAGCCAGTATCAGCAAGGTGACGCCTGAGAGCATGCGGGTGCTGTTTTTCATAGTAATCGCCTTTCAAAAGCGGGATTTCGCGGAGGTTCCTACCGGTAGGACAGTTGCAGAGATTATATCCAATGCAGCAACTAGAGCAAGCTACGGATACAGGGCAAACGCATTCTAACACCAAACGGCAACGGGTGTTCAACAGGGTCGGCCCTGAAATATAAAATAAGGGTTGATCTCGATTCCGTTCATTTACATTCGATTGACTGGGTTTTTGCAAAGGCGCCAGTTTCAGATTACAATTAGTCGACGTAATTTAAGCGGGCGCCGCAGGGTGAAAATTGGCGGGCGGACAGGAGTACTTATGGGTAAAAATGATGGCGGGATTGACGGCAAGCACATGGGCGCGGTGATCTGTACGCGTCGGGCGTTTTTAGCGGCCGGTGGGACGGCTGCAGCGGGGTTGTGCCTCAGCGGGTGCCGCCCGACCGATGACGATACGGGCAGTAAGAACTCCACGTCCGGCGAGTCGAATGAAATCGACCAGACTGATCTCGCCCCCGCTCCGGGGGGCAAGCGTGACTTGACGTTTTTTGTCGCCGCCGATACGCACTTCGGCTATGAAGGTATGGAGACGCTTAACCGCAAGCAGATCGACGCGATGAACAACCTGCCGGGCACGCCGCTGCCAGACGCTCTGGGCGGAGTTGTGGGCAGGCCCAGGGGCGTGCTTGTCGCTGGCGATCTTACAGACTACGGCCGCCAGGGCCAGTGGAAGCAGTTCGTTGAGTATTACGGGCTTACCGGAAAAGATGGCCTGCTCAAGTACCCTGTGCAGGAGTGTTCGGGCAATCACGACGTCTATGCCGACAACGACAAGCCTGTACTGGCGGGCATTAAGAAGCGTCATGGGGCTCTGGTTCGCCGGTGGGTGTGGCAGGGCGTATGTTTCATCAGCATTGACTGCGGACCGGCCACCGACGCCTACGCCTGGTTGGCCCGACAGCTTAAAAAACTTGGGACGACTTACCCGATCGTGCTAATGCTTCACTACTCGATCGTGGGCCCTTACTCCGATGCCTGGTCCAAACAGCAGAAGGCCGACTTGGCCCGGGTGATCAAGGGGCATAACATCGTGGCTATTTTTCACGGGCATTACCACCTCTCGGAGCATTACAAATGGGAAGGTTTCGACGTGTACAACGTGGGCTCGCCGCGACACGCCTGCCACACCTTCGCCACGGTCCGCATAACCGATGACGAGCTTACCGTCGCCTCGCGGTGGTGGGGCGCCCAGCCGAACCGATGGTACTGGTCCGACCGCAAGACGATCACAACGACGCCCAAGCCGGTGTAACGCCGACCGCGCGGCGATCTCACGCACGCAGACCACGGATATTTCATGCTTGTTATGAGTCCGCGAACTTATATCATTACCGCAGAGGCGTATCGAAGTTTTCTAACTCTCCCTCCATAAAGCTAGATTGAAAGTGAAGCTATGAAAAATATTAAACTAGTGGCGATTGTATCGGTTCTGCTCGTGGCGGCGGTCGGACCCTTGCAGGCTGAGGTTCGCTTGTCGAACATTTTTGGCGATCATATGGTCTTGCAGCAGGATAAGCCCATAAGCGTTTGGGGCTTCGCTGCCGCTGGTGAAAAAGTCACCGTAATATTAGCGCGGGGCGAAGACGCTGCCCAGACCGCGACAGCGACTACCGACGAAAAGGGCCTCTGGGCGGTCGAGCTCAAGGCGATGAAAGGTTCGTTTGAGCCTTGCGCGTTGGTTGCTGCGGGCAAGTCGAACAAAGTGACGCTTAGCGACGTGCTGATCGGCGAGTTGTGGTTGTGCGGTGGTCAGAGCAATATGGAATGGTCGCTTCGCGGGTGTGTCGATGCGGATATTGAGATCCCGTCGGCGGACTATCCGAACATAAGATTCTACCGCATGCCGCACATCGCCCGCCCAGCCGTTCAGGACGATGTTTTCCTCGGTGAAGCCAGCAAGACTCAAGGCATCTGGCGCCCGTGCACTGGCGAAAATGTCCAAGATTGCACGGGAGTTGGTTACTACTTCGCGCGGCGTCTGCGGCGCCTGCTGAAAGTTCCGGTAGGGCTTGTCGACACCTCATGGGGCGGTACGATGGCCCAGCACTGGACATCCAAGGAAATTCTGAAAACCGTCCCGGAGATGAAACCGTACATCGAAAAGTTCGACGCGGCGATGGCTGAGTGGAACAAGGGCGGCGCTGAAAAGGGCGCCAAGACTCGTTACGACGCCGCAGTCAAAGAGTACGAAAAGAAATCCGCTGCCGGCGACAAGAAAGCTCGCCGCCCGAAAGCCTCGTCCTTCACGAGCCCTGCGACTAAGCGTCAACCGGCAGGGATGTACAACGCTATGATCGTACCGATTAAGCAAATGAAGTTCCGCGGCGTGCTGTTTTACCAGGGCGAGAACAATTCGTTTGGCGAGTCATGGAAACCGTTTTACCGTACTTTCCCGGGTGTGATAGCATCGTGGCGGAAGCTGTTCGCTGACGAGAAACTCCCGTTCGGGATCATTCAGATCGCCGGTTGGTCGAACCGCCGCAGCATGACCTACGATATGAACCACCACACCAACATCGTTCGCGAGATACAGTTCCTGACCTGGCGCCGCACAGCGAATACGGGCCTGGTGGTGACGTTCGATACGAACTCGACTCAGCGGATTCATCCGCCTGCCAAGCTGCCTGTCGGTGAGCGGTCGGCGCGATGGGCGCTGGCGGAAGTGTACGGTATGGAGAAAATCGAATGGCGCGGGCCGGTTTACAAGGGCATGAAAATCGAGGGCAAGAAGATACTGATCACGTTCGAGCCTGAAACGTCCAAATCGATGCGGCTTGACAAGGATAACGATCGCGGTTTCTACATCGCAGGCAAGGACCGCGTGTTCCATGTCGCCAAGGCGCGAGTCAGTTCGCGGGACAAGGTCCAACGCCTTGAAGTATGGTGCGATGCAGTGCCCGAACCGGTAGCGGTTCGTTACGCTGTGTCGAATCTTCCGATCGGCGGACTTGAGAATTCCCGTCACCTTCCGGCGTACCCATTCCGCACCGACACATGGCCGATCACTCCTCACCAATCAACCGGCGAGTACAAAGTCGATACAGCTAAAAAATAGGTTCAAGGCGGAAGAACGGCGAAAGTCTTGTTTGGTATCCTTGCTTCTGTTTAGCGGCGGGGCATCGCCCCGCGCTCGCCGTTTGTCTCGGATTTCCTTATTTTTCGCAGTGCTACACTGTGAGTGGAACCAATTGCCCGCCTTGATCGTTTGGAGGGTGAAGGTATTACAAGGTTATTTTGAGTCGAAGGTGACAATTATGGATATTAAGCAAGCGGTGCTGGCGGGTTTGTTTTTCTCTGTTGCGGTGGTTTGTGTTTCCGCGGGCAGGGCGGATGCACAGGTCGGCGGTTTCGAACTGGGTCCGGATCAGGCGCCTCCCGCACAGGCTGTCAGCGAGCTGTTCACGCGTCTGGAAGACGGTAAGATCCAGGCTGTTATACGTATGAAAATTGCTGCCGGAAGGCATTTCTACGATGCTGACAAGGGACACCCCGATGCCGTTGGTCTGCCCGCCCAGATCACCTTCGGGCCTCAAAGCGTTAAGTGGTCGAAAGTCGTGTTCCCCAAACCTCACCGCCTGCCCCAACCGCCCGGAAAAGCCTGGATAAATTCACACGAGGACACGATCCTGATCTACGCCTCAGGCCAACCGTCCGGCCAGATCGATCCCGATACCGTCACCGCCAAAATCGACGGGCAAACCTGCTCGGACGCCGGTTCCTGCGATCTCTACAACGCATCGCTGACAAGCCTCGGTCGCGGAGACGATGCGCTGTTCGCCAAATTCCCGTCGAGCTTTTCAGCGGCCGTTGCGCCGGTTGATAAAGCGCCCGTTAATACTGACACCACCGACTACTCCGACGTAACATTCCCCGACTACGCACCGCGAAACGGCGAGTCCGGCGGGCACGGGCCGGTGGTTTGGTTGCTGATTGCGTTTGTCGCGGGGATTCTCATGAACGTAATGCCCTGCGTGTTGCCGGTTATTTCGATCAAGGTGCTCAGCTTTGTCCAGCAGGCAGGCGAGTCTCGCCGGCGCGTGCTGGCGCTCGGCGCTATGTTCGCCGCCGGGATGATACTGGTGTTCTGGGCGCTTGCGATCGCGGCGATAACGCTGGGGCTGAACTGGGGCGAGCAGTTTCAGTCTGACGGGTTCATGATCGTTATGATAACAATCGTGTTCGCGTTCGCCTTGTCGCTGCTGGGCGTTTTCACGCTCGGCGTGCCCAAACAGGTAAACAATCTTGCCGCCGGTATGGGCCGAGAAGGGCTCGGAAACGCCTTCTTCAACGGTATGCTCGCGACCCTGCTGGCCACCCCGTGCAGCGGACCGTTCCTGGGCAGCACACTGGCGTGGACTCTTGCTCAAACCCCGCTGACGATCTTCATGATATTCACCATGCTGGGGCTGGGAATGGCGATGCCCTACATCGTGCTAACCGCGTTCCCGAAGCTTCTGGCGTTCGTGCCAAAACCCGGCGCCTGGATGGAAACGTTCAAGGAGGCGATGGGCTTCCTGCTGATGGTGACCGTGGTTTACCTCATGATCTCCGTGCGAAGCGAAATGTTGCTCTACATGAATGCGTTCCTGGTGTTCGCCGGGATTGCATGCTGGTATTGGGGGCGGTTCGCCAAGTTCGGACAATCGCTGGTTAAAAGGCTTGTCACCGCCGGTGTGACCGTTGCTATCGTAGTAATAGGCGCCCAGTTATCGTTCGGGACAATGCAGTCGGCGTTTGCACCGGCTGAGCCCGGGCAGGGGCATATCGACTGGGTGGAGTTCGACCCCGACGCGCTTGAGGAACATCTAAAAGCCGGACGCAGCGTGTTCGTAGACTTCTCAGCCACCTGGTGCCCCAACTGCGTCTGGAACGAGAAAATGGTGTTCGAGTCGACCGAGATCAGCGAACTGCTCAAGGCCAAGGGCGTTATCGCCATGCGAGCCGACATCTCCCACGACAGCTCAAGAACCCGCATGCTCGAACGCATGCGGGCCAAACTCGGCGGGCGATCTCTTCCGTTCCTGGCCGTCTTCCCCGCCGACAACCCCAACAAACCATTCGTCCGCCCGGACATCGTAAGCATCGCGACAATGCGAGAAATCCTAAACGCAGTGCCCGACCCCAAACCGGCTGAGTAAGAAAAAACGTTCGATGGAACCCCACGCGTTGCTGCATCGTTTGGATAGGTGAGAACGGAAAACTAAACACCTTACCCTGAAGGAATGAACGATGAGTATTAAACGAATGAAACACAAAGGACTCTTTCTGGCGACATTGCTGGTGGCGGGATTGGCGGTCGCTGCACTTGCCGTCTCTAATGGCAGCGCAGCTTGCGGCGGATGTAAAGCAAAGCCCGCCGCCAAGGCAGCCTGCCCGGGCTGTAAGGATGGAATAAAGTGCGCCGCCTGCAAAGCCAAGCACGCCGGTAAAGCACACGCGACACTTGCTGGCAAGCTCCAGGTCGCCCTGGACGATCTCGACCTGGCCGCCAAGGCCGTTGAAGAAGGCAAGAAGTCCGAAGCGCTGAAAGCTATCGCCAAAGTTAAAACCGCACTGACGGGTATCCGCAATCGAGTGAAGCCTGCTGCTCCGGCGGCGCGGGTGGTGACTGGATGGACCGAAGATTTCGACAAGGCCGTCAAATACGCCGCCGCAACCAAACGTCCTCTGCTGCTGGACTTCAGCGGGAGCGACTGGTGCGGATGGTGCATCAAACTGCACAATGAAGTATTCGTAAAGGACGCCTTCAAAACCTACGCCGATAAGAACCTGGTGCTGGTTGAAGTCGATTTCCCTCGCGGGAAAAAGCAGTCCGCCGAGGTCAAGGCCCGCAACAGCAAGCTGGCGGCGCAATACGGAGTGCGCGGGTTCCCGACCGTTGTGATCCTCGATTCAACGGGCAAGAAAGAACTCGGACGAACAGGTTACGTAAAAGGCGGACCAGAAGCATTCATCGCTGCGGTTAAGAATATCACTGGGAAATAGCAACGGCGTGGCAACTGGCAACTGGCAATTGGCAACTGGCAACGGCATAATAACGGCAACGACTCAAACGGATGGGTCGTTGTCGTTTCTTTGGTCGTTTCTTTGGTCGTTTCTTTGGTCGTTGCTTTTGTCGTTGCTTTTGTCGTTGCCAGTTGCCAGTTGCCAGTTGCCAGTTCCCAGTTGCCAATTTTTAACCACTGGAACCAATTTGTGAGCCCGAACGTTTGGAAGGTGGCGGGATTTCCGCCAATGTGCGTATGACGGATTCGTCCGATTTTGAGAAAACCGCAATGCCTTATCTGGACAACGTGTTCCGCACGGCGTTTGTGTTGTGCGGGAGTCGCGACGAGGCTGATGATCTGACCCAGGCGACTTACCTGAAAGCGTTTGGTCAATTTGCTTCGTACCGCCCGGGGACGAACTGCAAGGCCTGGTTGATGCGGATACTTCGCAACAGTTGGATCGATCGGTTGAGGCATCGCAAGGTTGTCGGCACGGAGCTTCAAGTTGAACAACTCCCGTTGGCGGCGCCCGAATCGGACGAAGAGACGCACTGGACGAACGCTGAAGACATCCTGGAGAGTTTTGCCGACGAGCAGATCATTGAAGCATTACACGAACTGCCCGAGGCTCAGAGGTTGGTGGTGTTCCTGGTCGATGTCGAGCAGACGCCGGTTGAGGAAGTTGCCGATATTCTTGATGTGCCGGCCGGGACGGTGAAGTCCCGGGCGTCGCGAGCCCGCGCGAAACTCAAAGTTCTCCTGATGGACCATGCCGCCGATCTTGGATACGACGGGAGAGTGAAATAATGAAACTCACACCTGAACAAATCGAAGACATTCTCAGCGGGCAAACGCCCCAGGGCGATAACCTGGACGCTGACGACCTGGCCGCACTCGAAGAGGCCCGCGCGATGCGAGCGCGACTGACCGCCGCGTTTGAATCCATCCACGCCGGTGAATCACTGGCCGATAAGATCAAAACGAGCCTGCAGGCCTCAGCGCCCGCACCGCGGCGACGAACGCTGCGTTTCCCGATGCGATTGATACCGCTGGCTGCGGCGGCCGTTCTGCTGATCGCGTTTGTGGTGTTCCAGAACGTTTTCACGCCCGAACCCGCACAGGCCGGGACTGTCGAACTGGCGAACATTCACAAAGCAAACCTCAGTTCGTCGGGCGGTTTCCGCGCGACCGGCGACTGCGAAGATATCAAGGCCTACTTCAAACGCGAGTTGGGCTTCACGCCGAAGCTGTTGAACCAGTGCCCACGGTTGAAAGTGGTGGGCTGTCATGTCGCCAAGGTGCAAGGCCAGATGGTCGCCACCTACGTGGTGCAGCTCGATAAGGCTCGCGCCAGCGTGATCGTAACCGAAGACTGGCCCAAAAAGCTCGGGCTGGGTTGCGGTTGCGGGCATCCGCACTGCAAATGCATTCACAACGGGCAATGCGGAGATCTTACGATTCTGAGCGTTCGCGTGGGCGATCGGTCCTACAGTGTAGTAGGCAAGCTTCCGCCTGAAGAGCTTCGGTTTGTGCTGGAGCGGCTTGGCGGTTGACTGGGCGTCGATTTTCGAAAGGCATTTGAAATGAATCGGGCGACTATATTTAGCTTAGTGTGCGCTCTTGCGCTGTTGGGTGTGGTTGGTTGCGCCGGTTCGGCGCGGCAGCTTGACGGGCCGGTTACCGAAGACCTGTTCGCAGACGACACCCCGGCGCCGCGAGCCGGTCTGCCGAAGCTTACCGCCGAATCAACGCTCGATGATTACGTGCAGTACGCAGCATTGAACAACCCCGCACTGGCGGCCGCGTTTAACCGCTGGAAGGCCGATCTACAGCAAATCCCCCAGGTCACCGCTCTGCCCGATCCGAGATTCACCTATCAATATTACATCCAGCGTGTCGAGACACGCACCGGGTCGCAACGACAGATGCTCAGCCTTTCGCAAACTTTCCCCTGGTTCGGCAAGCTAGAACTCCGCAGCCGGGCCGCCGAGCAGGAGGCCAACGCAGCCTACCAACGATTCCGCCAGGCCGAACTCAAAGCGTTCCAGCAAGTCAAAAACGCCTACAGCGAATACTACTATCTCGCCAAGGCCGTCGGGATCACCAAACAAAACGCCAAGCTTCTCAAACACATCGAATCGATAGCACGCATCCGGTACAAAACCGCAGCGGCCAGTCATCCAGATGTGGTCCGCGTGCAGATCGAGATGGCGAAACTTACCGACCAGATCGCAACGCTCCAGCAGTTGCAAGCCCCGACAGCGGCGAGGCTCAACGCTACGTTGAATCGCCCGCTCGACACGCCGGTAATCACGCCGAATGAACTGACCGGCGGTGCGATTGATCTGTCGTCTCTCGATGAACTGCTCGAAAAGAACAATCCCGAACTGGCGGAGCTGGATCGCCAAATCGCCGCCGAGAAGAGCAAAATAGAACTGGCCCGGAAGAACTACTATCCCGACGTCACGCTAGGGATGAGTTATATCGATACGGCTTCGTCCACCGGCGGGCGCAGCCCCAACGGCGACGGCGACGACCCGGTAATTGCGATGGTCTCGATAAACCTGCCGATCTGGCGTGAGAAGCTCGACGCGGGGTTGCGTCAGGCGAAATTTCGTCGTAGTGCGGCTGTTCAATCGCGGGCGGCCAGGCTTAACTCTCTGCGGGCGGATTTGAAACTTGTCGCGTATCGCTACAGCGACGCCGAGCGAAAAATCGCACTCTATCGCGACACTCTGCTGCCCAAAGCCAGGCAGGCGATGAGCGCCACCGAAGCGGCGTATCGCAACGGGACCGGCGGGTTCCTCGACCTGATCGACGCCCAGCGAGTGCTGTTGGAGTTCGAGATGAACCTTCATCGCGGGATCGCCGATCGCGTGCAGCGATTGGCTGAGTTGGAAAGGCTGACCGGCGTGAAAGGCGGTTAATCATGCACGATACAAAAGGCGGATCAACTCCGATGAAATGGCTCGCGGGGAAGGTTGCGTTGATTCCTGTATTGTTGGCGTTCGCGGCGGGGGGATACTTTTTGCACTGGGCGTTGGGGCCAGTTGATTCGCAGCAATCGACCGTTCAATCGGCCGGGGCCAAGGAACAACTGTACGTCTGCTCGATGAACTTCTCGCATCATTCGTATTTCTCAAGCACCGACCCGGGCGAGAAATGTTCTTACTGCGGTATGCAATCGATTCCCGCGACGGCTGATCAGATGGCACAGGGCGATCCGAACCGCACTACGCTCAGCGAGGCTGCGGTAAAGTTGATGGACATCCAAACCACCCCGGTTAAACGGATGTTTCCTCAAGCCGAGATCCGTATGGTGGGCAAGATCGACTACGACGAAACGAAGCTGGCGTACATAACTGCATGGACGCCAGGCCGCCTCGATCGCCTGTTTGTGGACTACGCCGGCGTGCCGGTTCGCAAGGGCGATCACATGGTCGAACTCTACAGCCCCGAACTGCTCAGCGCCCAGGAGGAACTGCTGGCTGGGATCAAGGCGGTCGGTGAACTCAAAGATTCCGACGTGGCGATCGTTCGCAAATCGACGCTCGACATGGTTCGAGCGGCCCGCGAAAAGCTCCGCCTCTGGGGCATCACGCAAAAGCAAATTGACGCGATAGAAAAGTCCGGTAAGGCGTCGGACAATATCACGATTTACGCGCCGGTCGGCGGGATTGTTATCGACAAGAACGCCCGGCAGGGCAAGTACGTGAAAACCGGCGACAGGATCTACACCATCGCTGATCTTACCGGCGTGTGGGTCAGTCTGCGGGCGTATGAGTCGGACCTGATGTGGCTTCGTTATGGGCAGAAGGTTGAGTTTACCTCGGTGGCGTATCCGGGCGAAAAGTTCGCCGGTACGATCTCGTTTATCGATCCGGTGCTCGACCCGCGAACGCGAACGGTGAAGGTGCGCGTGAACGCATCAAACGCCGACGGGCGACTAAAGCCCGGCATGTTCGTAAAGGCGTCGGTCCACACGAAAATCGCCGCTGGCGGAAAGGTGATGGACGCAGCCCTGGCGGGCAAATGGATATGCCCGATGCATCCGTCTGTAATAAAGGATGGGCCTGGTAAGTGCGATATTTGCGAAATGGATATCGCGGCTGCTGAGTCGTTGGGGTATGTCAGCGGTTCTGAAGCCGCCAAAGACGCACCGCTTGTGATCCCCGTTAGCGCGGCGCTGCTTACCGGTAAGCGGGCGGTGGTGTACGTTCGCGTTGAGGATTCCCCCAAGCCGACGTTCGAGTGGCGAACGGTTGAGTTGGGCCTGCGCGCCGGGCGGTATTATGTCGTTCGCAAGGGGCTCAAAATCGGCGAGCGCGTGGTTACCAGAGGAGCCTTCGCAATCGACTCAGAACGTCAACTCAGCGCCAAGCCAAGCATGCTCGACGAGATGAAAGGGGGCGGTAAGTGAGTCACGAGCCTCCGCAACTTGACTTGCTGCGGCGTGAGGGGTTTATTTCGCGCGTTATGCGGTTCTGCCTGACCAACAAGCTTGTGGTCATGCTGGTGGTGCTTTTTACCCTCGGATGGGGCCTGGCGGTCATGCCATTTGAATGGGACGCTCTGAGCGGCATGATGCGGTACCCTGTGCCCGTAGACGCAATTCCCGACACAGGCGCCAACCAGCAGATCGTTTTCACCGAGTGGCCCGGCCAATCGCCTCAGCAGATCGACGACCAGGTGACTTATCCGCTCAGCTCGGCGCTATTGAACGTCTCGGGCGTGAAGACTGTTCGCAGTTCGTCGATGTTCGGATTCTCGTCGATCTATGTGATATTCGAGGACGGGGTGGATTTCTTCTGGTCGCGAGACCGCCTGGGCGAGAAACTCAAGAGCCTGCCGGCCGGAACACTTCCGCCGGGCGTAAACCCGGTGATGGGGCCGGACTCGACATCGCTGGGGCAGGTGTTCTGGTACACGCTTGAAGGGCGCGACAAGCAAGGCAAGCCCGCCGGCGGATGGGACCTCGAAGAGTTGCGGACGATTCAGGATTGGATAGTTCGCGACCATCTCAAGAGCGCCCGCGGGGTAAGCGAAGTCGCGTCGGCAGGCGGGTTTGTGCGAGAGTATCAGGTTGATGTGGATCCCGACGCGATGCGGGCTTACGACGTCACCCTGGCCGACGTTTATCGTGCCGTGCGGGCGTCCAATCGAGATATCGGGGCTAAGACAATCGAACTGAACCGAGTTGAATACTTCGTCCGCGGGATCGGATACATCAAGAGCATCGCCGACATCGAAACCGGCGTGGTGAAGGTCACAGACAACGTGCCCGTGCTGATCAAACACGTAGCCGAAGTCTCGCTGGGCCCGGCGCTGCGGCGGGGGGCGATCGATAAAGACGGCGCGGGCGCAGTCGGCGGGGTGGTGGTCGCACGTTATGGCGAAAATCCGCTCGAAGTCATCAATAACGTTAAAGCCAAGATCAAGAAGGTCGCTCCCACTTTGCCCAAGAAAACGCTCGAAGACGGGAGTGTTTCGCAGGTTACTGTCGTCCCGTTCTACGACCGCACCGACCTGATCGCCGAAACCCTCGGTACGCTCGATCACGCCTTACGCGACGAAGTGATGATAACGATTATCGTTGTCGTGCTCATGGTTATGCATTTGCAGTCGAGCATTCTGATCGGATCGCTGCTCCCGCTTTCGGTGCTCATGTGCTTCATCGCTATGAAGGTTTTCGGCGTCGATGCGAACATTGTAGCTCTTTCGGGGATTGCGATCGCGATCGGCACGATGGTCGATATGGGGATCGTGATTTGCGAGAACATTCTGCGGCATCTCGATGAAGCCGATCCGGGCGAGTCGAGGATCGAAGTTATTCACCGCGCTGGCGTTGAAGTAGGCGGGGCGGTGGTGACAGCCGTCATGACTACGGTGGTCGGATTCCTGCCGGTGTTGCTGATGACCGGGGAGCGGGGCAAGCTGTTTGGTCCGTTGGCGTATACCAAGACATTTGCGCTGTTGGCCGCCGTGGTGGTTTCGCTGACGATTATTCCACCGGCGGCGCATGTGCTGTTCTGCGGGCGGATATCGGGCAAATGGATGAAGCGGTGCGTTCATGCGGTTGTGGGTGGGGTGGGGGTCGTCGCAGGCGTGATGCTCGCATGGTGGATTGGCGTTGCGATGGTTGCGTTTGCGGTTTGGCATGTGGGCAAGGAGTTCGTGCCCGTCAGGTTCCACAAGGTCGCCGGGTGGGTCGCGTTGTTGGCTGCGGTCGCGGTGGTTGGCGTTGCGTTGACCAGGCACTGGGGGCCGCTCGGAGCTGATCAGGGGTTCGGAAATAATATCATATTCGTCGGCCTGCTGATCGGTCTGCTGCTGGGGTTCTTCAAGCTCTTCCAGATGGCGTATCCGAGAATTCTTGGCTGGTGCCTGCGTCACAAGCTGCTGTTCCTGTCGATCCCCGCCGGGCTGATCGTGCTTGGCGTTGTGATATTGCTCGGTTTCAAGACTACGTTCGGTCCGCTGAGCGAAACTCTGGAATCGCGCCGGGTCTGGCCCGCCGGCGCAGAAGCCTTCCCCGGCTTGGGCGCAGAAGAAATGCCCCCGCTGGACGAGGGTTCGTTCCTCTGGATGCCTTCGATGAGTTCGCACGGTTCGATCGGGTCGGCGTTGGATTATCTGTCCAAACAGGACGCCGCCTTCAAGGCGATTCCGGAAGTCGAGTCGGTGGTGGGCAAGATCGGACGCGTCGAATCACCGCTGGACCCCGCCCCGATTTCGATGGTCGAAACAGTCATTAACTACAAAGACGAGTACAAAACCGACAAGCATGGGCGGCGCCTGACCGATGAAGACGGAATGCTCATTCGCCAGTGGCGTCCGCACATTGAAACGCCCGAGGATATCTGGGATGAGATCGCGAAAGTCGGTAAGCTGACGGGCATGTCCGGCGCCCCGAAACTCCAACCGATCGAGACCCGCCGCATAATGCTCCAAACCGGGATGCGGTCGCCGATGGGCCTGAAGATAATGGGCGAAAGTCTCGAAGAAATCCAGGCTGCGGGCATCCAGATCGAAGCTCTGCTCAAGCAGATCCCTTCGCTGAATTCTTCGACGGTTGCCGCCGATCGCACGGTGGCTAAACCATATCTGGTGATCGACACCACAAGCAGCGAATCCCGCGCCGCGATGAGCCGCTACAACGTAAACCCCAGCGACGTGCTGGATGTGATTGAAGTCGCAGTCGGGGGCAAGACAGTTACTACAACCGTTGAGGGGCGCAAACGCTTCCCCGTCCGCGTGCGATACCAACGCGAACTCCGCAGCGAGATCGAAACGCTCGCCCAGGTGCTCGTGCCTTCGACTACAGGTGCGCAAATACCGCTTGGGCAACTGGTGAAAATCGGTTTCGAGCCCGGGCCGATGTCTATCAAACGCGAAGCGGGATTCATGGTCGGTTACGTGATATTCTCGCCCAGGCCCGATCTGGCGGAAGTTGACGTTATCCGCGAATCCCAGCAGTTCCTCGGAGATGCAATCGCCGCCGGACGACTTAACATGCCTCCCGGAATGACGCTCGAATTTAACGTCGCGGGCAAAACTGTTGCCGAATACACCGCCCAGCAGCAGCGGTTGTACGTGATAATGGGCGGGGCGCTGTTCCTGATCTTCATGATCCTTTACATGCAGTTCCGCTCGGTGTTGACCACGAGCATGGTGTTCACGGGCATCTTCGTAGCCTGGTCGGGTGGATTCCTCATGCTCTGGTTGTACGGGTCGGACTGGTTCATGAACTTCGACGTTTTCGGCGTGAACCTGCGCGAGATGTTCCAGATGCATCCTATAAAGATGTCCGTCGCGGTTTGGGTGGGGTTCCTCGCGCTGTTCGGAATCGCCAGCGACGACGGCGTGGTGATGGCCACCTACCTCAACCAGACGTTCGACCGCGACAAGCCCGCCGATATAGAAGCAATCCGCGCCGCGACGATCCAGGCTGGCTCGCGGCGCGTACGCCCGTGTCTGATGACAACCGCCACAACGATCCTTGCGTTGATACCGGTGCTCACATCAACCGGACGCGGCGCCGATATTATGGGTCCGATGGCGATACCGTCTTTCGGCGGGATGCTGATCGAAGTGCTGACAATGTTAGTCGTGCCCGTGCTCTACTGCATGGTGAAGGAAATTCGCCATACTGCTGGCGGCGGGGGTGTTGAGGCGGTAAACTTGGCGGCGTGAGCAAACTTACCATAAAGCAAATTACCGACGCGATGCGGCAGACTCCGCTGTTGTCCCATCTGGACGATGAGGAGATCCGCGCCCTGCTGGATGCGTGTCTTACCGAGCATCTGCCCGGCGGTTCGCAGGTGTTCTCGCCGAACCAACCGGCTGATAGTTTCTACGTTATCCTGGCTGGGCGGGCGAAAGTTTACAAGCTCTCGCCAAAAGGCGATGAACAGATTCTGCACCTCTACGGGCCCGGAAAAACGTTCGGCCAGGCCGCTATGTGGGCGGGGATTTGTTATCCCGCACACGCCGAAGTGCTCGAAGACACCACGCTTCTGGTCGTTAAACGATCAGTGCTCAAACAACTAATCGCAGATGCCCCCGAAATGGCGATGGCGATGCTGGCGGGTATGTCCGGTAAATTGAGAGAGTTCAACAACCTGATAGAACAACTCTCGCTGAAGGAAGTGCCCGCGAGATTGGCCAACGTATTGCTGGAACTGCCCGCACAACCGGGAACCGACATTGTGATGCTCAAGCAGACCAAACGCGAACTGGCCGGTCAGATCGGAACGGCGCCCGAAACGCTAAGCCGAGCGTTTAAAAAACTCAGCGACGCCGGGCTGGTCGACGTAAGGGGCCCGAAGATAACCATTCTCGATCCAGACGGACTTTCCGAATTGGCTGACGCCTGATAGGATGCACGCATGAAAACAGTATCGGTAATACTTCCCGCCGCCGGTTCGGGCAAACGCTTCGGAGCTGAGACGAATAAAATATTTCACCAGTTGGACGGGCGAGAAATCTTCTTGCGAACGATCGACTTGTTCTCCGGGCGAGATGAGGTCCGCCAGATACTCCTGATCGCCTCAGCCGGCGATATCGCAGAACTCTCGGCCCGCTTCGGAGCCGAACTTGAATCGCTTGGCGTTGAACTGGTCCAGGGCGGAGCGGAGCGTTCCGATTCGGTGCGGAACGCCTTGGCGAAGTTGGCCCCGTCGGCAGAGTTGGT
Organism: Phycisphaerales bacterium; assembly: GCA_018645065.1. Lineage (GTDB taxonomy): Bacteria > Planctomycetota > Phycisphaerae > SM23-33 > SM23-33 > BS750m-G57. The sequence continues at coordinate 3,555 of JABGPF010000018.1, read as the reverse complement.
TTGCATTCACGACGCGGTTCGCCCATGCGCTTTACCAGATCGGATTGATGCAGTATTCCAAGCCGCCGCAGAGACTCGCGCTGCGATGTTGGCCTGTCCGCTGCACGGTACGATCAAGAAAGTTGACCCGTCGGGACGGGTGCTGGCGACGGTTGATCGCGACGGACTCTGGGAAGCCCAGACGCCGCAGGTGTTCGAGAAGTCACTGTTAATCGAGGCGTATGCACAAGGCGGGGGGGCGACCGACGATGCTGAAATGGTGCAGCGAACAGGCGCGAAAGTCACAGTAGTCCAGTCCGGTCCGAACAATATAAAGATAACGGCGCCACAAGATGTCATGTTCGCAGAAGCAGTAATTAAGCACAAATAATTTGGGATATCTAATTTGGGATATCCCAAATTAATTCTTCCATTATCACGCCGTTGCCCTTTATCCGCTTTTGGGTATAATCTGTTCAGGTGTTTGCTATGTTGATCGAAAAGAGGCCATGGTATAAATGTCCACGGACACACAATTATTCGAGCCGGTGGTATCGCAGAGTAGGGTGACATTTGGCTCGGAGATTCGCGAAGTTCGCAGCCGCTTGATCAATAGGGCGTTGGTGATATTCGCCATCCTGACCCCTGCGGCTGCAGCGTTGTCACTATCCCGAATTTTCGAGACTGGGTGGAACCACACATATTACCTGCATATGGGGGTTACCGTTCTTCTGGTCCTGGCGGCGATTTTCCGCAGGCGACTTCCTTATGTGTTTCGCAGTTTTGTGTTGCTTGGGGTGCTTTTGCTGCTGGGCGTCGCGGGTCTGTTGGCATTCGGTCTGCCGGGCGGTGGAGTTTCGCTTCTTGTCGCGTTCGCTACGCTCACAGCCATCGCCTTTGGGACACGCGGTGGACTGATCGCGTGTTTGATATGCCTGTCTGTTATACTCTTGACAGGTTTTGCCATTTGTACTGGTGTGGTGACCTTTCCGTTCGATATTGGCGTTTATGCGACTTCGATTACAGCATGGGGTACTCTGATCGCCGGGTTCACGCTTTTTCTGGCTCCTGTTATTATCGGTTTGGGCGTCGTGCACGATCGCCTGGCCGATTCTCTCCATGCACTAAGTCGTAGCGAAGCCCAAAGCCGGCGCCTCATGGACAATCTCGTCGGAAGCTTTATCTATCAGCATGGCGCCGAAGGGGATTTCAACTTCGTATCGCGATCGATAACGAGTGTTCTGGGCTACACGACCGATGAGTTCCTTACTAATTTGACAACGCACCTTACGGATCATCCGTGCAACGACGAAGTTCTCCGTCATACTGACTTGAGTCTCCAGGGGATCCATCAACCTCCTTACGACGTGAATATATATCACAAAAACGGTTCTGTCCGTTGGTTGGAGGTCTCGGAGACTCCGATCCTATCGGACTCCGGTGAGGTGATCGGTGTTGAGGGCATCGCACACGACATTACACGGCGCAGGCAAATGGACGCAGCGCTTCGTACATTGGTCGCCGTTTCGTCGGACGAATTCGGGCAGGCGTTTTTCGAGAGCATGGTCATGCAACTCTCAGAATCTCTCGGGGCAGATTACACGATTATCGGAGAACTCTGCGGCGACGAGTTAGACTCGATCAGAACTCTCGCCGTAACCGTTGACGGTAAACCATCCGAGAACATCCAATATCCGTTGGCTGAAACGCCCTGTGCTGAAGTCGTCGGGCACAGCGTCTGCTCCTATGTCTCCGGAGTGGCCAGCCAGTTCCCCAAGAGTAAACTGCTGCAGGATCTGCACGTTGACGGATATGTGGGCGTACCTCTGTTCGATTCCCAAGGCGCGGCGACGGGAATCATGGTGGCGATGTTTCGACAACCTGTGATTAACATCGAACTGGCCAAATCGATCCTTCAGATATTCTCAGCCCGTGTCGGAAGTGAGTTGGAGCGTCAGAGGTTTGCTACGGCGTTGGAGTCCAGCGAAGACAAATACAGGACGCTGGCGGAAGTCTCACCGGTGGGAATATTCAAAACCGACGCCGCAGGCAACGGTCTGTACGTAAATGACAGATGCTGCGAAATCGTCGGACTGGCGCCGGAGGATGGGCTTGATGCCGACTGGGCGAGCGTCATTTATCCAGATGATCGCGATCATGTTTTGACGCTATGGACTGAAGCGATCAGCAGAGGGATGCGATTTGAAGCCGAAGCACGATGCCAAAAAACCGCCGGAACGCTGGTATGGATATTTGGACAAGCCGACCCACAGTACGACCAAAATGGGCAGGTGGTTGGATATGTCGGGTCTATTGTCGATATTTCAGAGCGAAAACGCCTGGAAGACCAACTCAGACAAGCGCAGAAAATGGAGGCTGTCGGGCAGCTTGCAGGCGGAGTTGCACACGATTTTAATAACCTCCTGCAGGCAATACTCGGGTTCGGACAACTGGCGTTTGAGGAAGCCGAGCCAGGCAATATTATCTACGATGGGCTGGAACAGGTGCTGGCGGCCGGTAATCGAGCGGCGGTTCTGGTAAGACAGTTGCTGGCGTTCAGCCGTCAGCAAGTGCTCCGCCTGGAGGACATGGACCTCACAGAGACGGTGACCGATCTGGCCAAGATGATACGACGTGTTATCGGTGAGCATATCGCCCTGGACATTCGTTCAGAGGTGGGACAGTTGATGATACACGCCGATCGAGGGCAAGTAGAACAGATACTTATGAATCTGTGCGTAAATGCGCGAGACGCCATGCCCGAAGGCGGGAGGTTGATCTTGGCGGCAGACCAGGCCGAACTGGACGCCGAATACTGCCGACCGTTCCCCTGGGCCAAGCCTGGACGATACGCAATGATCAGCGTTAGCGATACCGGATGCGGGATGGACAAGGAAACTCAGGGGCGAATCTTCGAACCGTTCTTCACTACAAAAGCTGTCGAGAAGGGAACGGGGCTTGGGTTGTCCACCGTTTACGGTATCGTTCATCAGCATAATGGTGTGATCAACGTTTACAGCGAACCGGGGATCGGGACGAGGTTCCGAATCTATTTTCCACTCGTGGAAACGGTATCACAAAACAGTGACGATACACCCGAAACACCACCCCTGGGCGGAACAGAAACTATATTAATGGCCGAAGACGATCAGGCTGTGCGATCGATTGCCGAGAGATTCCTCACTACCGCCGGATACACCGTCATTAGTGCAGAAAACGGGCAGGATGCGATAAAACTGTTTGATGAAAATATTGATACGATCGATCTGGTGCTTCTGGACGTAGTGATGCCTATACTAGGCGGAAGGGCTGTCTTCGATTACATTCAGGACAAGAAACCCGAAACACGCGTCGTCTTCGCCAGTGGATACAGTTCCGAGGGAATACACACCGGATTTGTACTCGATGCGGGAATGGAGCTAATCCAAAAACCATACCATCGAAATGACCTGCTAACCAAAATCAGGCAAATACTGGATCAGCAAAACCGTTAACGACAGGTTCTAGGTGCTCGGTTCTAGCACCTAGAACCTGGCACCTGTTATTCGCACCAGACCCAGGCTCCGTTCTGGAGTT
>JABGPF010000362.1 GCA_018645065.1 Phycisphaerales bacterium | reverse complement strand
GCTTTGTGGCAAATTCCGTTTGTCGTTAATAATTGTGAGAATGCGTTTGCCCTGATCATACTGGCCAGCAGCTTGCCAACACCTCGAAACCCTCATATAATCACCGCTCACATATACGTAGCATTAACGGCACGGAAGGACTTTTCACATGCCAAACAAGAATCTCATCTCCGCCGCGTTACTTTGCCTGATAACCGTCGCACCAGCTTTGGCTGCGGAAAAGAAACCGATCAAGATTTATCTGATGGCCGGGCAATCCAACATGGAAGGCCACAACTATTTCGGCCCTGAATGCACCACCCGTTTCCCAGGCATAGACAAGGCCCGCAACGACGTGTGGTGCATCCGCGCCGAAAAGATATCCGGTCCGCTGAAGTGCGGATTCGGCGGAGGCGCGGCGTCGGACAACGTTTTCGGTCCGGAGTTGGTGATGGGAAGGATCCTCGGCGAGGCGATCGACAATCCCATCATTATGTTCAAATCGGCCAGCGGCGGTACGCAACTGCACACGCGTTGGCGTCCTCCGAGCGCCGTCAAGCGAGCAGGCGGAAAGACCGGTGATTTGTACCTCCGCATGATGCGACGATTCCACCGCTTCCTGGCCGATCCAAAAGTCGACTATCCGCAATACGACGGACGAAAGTTCGAACTGGCCGGATTCATCTGGTTCCAGGGCGAAAATGACACGCTGGCCGAAGTGGTCAAAGGCGACCCGAAAACAGGCTTCTGGAACTACTACGAAGAGAATCTGAAAGATCTGATCCACGACGTGCGCACGGAACTGGCGGTCCCGAAATTGCCTGTGTTGATATACCAGATCGGCCCGGCTCCGGTGTGGGATCGCAAAGGCGGTGGGAAGGTAATCCGCGCCGCACAAAAAAAGATCGCCGAATCCGACGCCAACGCAACATGGGTATCGACCATGGACCTGCACCCCAAAGCCCACTACAACACGCCGGGCATGATCACCATCGGCCAGCGCGGCGGAAAGGCGATGCTCCCGTTCGCCAAAAAGACCATCGCACAAGACAACGCCAAAACGCTCCAGGCTGGGCGAAAATACACCACCCGCCCCAAGCACGTGAAATCAAAGTACGATATCGCCAAGCTAACCAAAGGCCTGATCGCGTATTGGTCGTTCGATGAAGGCAAAGGCGATACAGTCAAAGACTGCGCGGGCAAATCCAACGGTAAGATCATCGGAAAACCAGCATGGACCGAGGGCCTGATCGGCAAGAGCCTGGAGTTGACAAGCCAGCAGCATATTCAGTTCCCCGATTATAAAGACGTGACTGGTCCAAGCGGGAATATCGAGAATCTTACGCTGTCTTACTGGTATCGCACCAACTACTACGGTTGCGGGCGTATCGGTAAGAGCAAGGGCAAGGCCGTCGAACGAGCACCGGCCAACTGGTACTACAGCCGCACCGCTAATCTTGCCGGATGGGACGCCACATGCCTGGGAACCAAGGGCGGGGTGTTTCTGACTGCGGGCACGAGCGGCGGGACCAGGGGCTTCAAGTTCAATGGCGGAGCGGGCACTGTTATCTCCGACGGAAAGGAATGGCGTCACGTGGTTGTCATTTACGACGGGACGCGTAAGGCGTTCGAGATATACGTTGACGGGGTTAAAGCCCCAAGGGGCGGAAAGGTCAGAAAAGGCGCCCCATGCGCACAATTGGACAAACCGTTCTGGGGCATCGCCAAAGACAACCACATTATCCCAGCCAAAGATGCGATACTGATGATCGGGAATCTCAAGAAAATCGCCCGTCAGTTTGAGGCGTTCGACGAAGTGGGCATCTGGTCGCGGCCGCTTAGCGAAGAGCAGGTCCTTGGGCTCTATAACAACGGGCATGGAGTTTCACTGGCCAAGTAAATTAAGGACATATAATGACATCCACCAAATCAGCGAGTCTGGTCGCAATCATCCTGGCGGTAGTGAACATCGCTTCAGGCGCAACTCCCCAAAAGCCCGATGACTTCTTCAAGAGCGGCGAACTGAACCCCGACGTAGCCCTGTGCGGCAGGCAGTTCCACGTGCCCACCGTTTTGGGGCCTACGGGCATGAACGGATGGATATTCAACAACGTGTTGGTCGTGCGGGAAGTTGAGACCGGCTCGCCTGCCGACGGGATCGCCCTACCCAACGATATTATCCAGGCGGTCAACGGGAAGACACTCGGCGCAGAACCGCTAAAAACGTTCGGCCTGGAGATCGAAACCGCAGAACGCACCGGTAAGCTGTCGGTGCAAATCTTGCGGGCCGGGGCGAAAAAGCAGCTGAGCATTCCGATCCGCAAACTCGGAGCATTCAGCAAAGACTGGCCTTTCAACTGCGCCAAGAGTCGCGCCATCCACATCGACGCGTGCGAATACCTCGCCCGCATCCAGAACACCGACGGTACGTTCGACGGGAAGATACACGTTGGCTTCGCCCTGAACGGCCTGACCTGGCTGGCGTCGGACGACCCGAAGTATCTGGAGAACGCCCGAAGGCTGGCGTACGGATACCGCAAGTATTTCGACCCCGAAGGCACGAGCACAACGAACTGGGGCTGGGGTTACATGGGAATGTTCATGGCGGAGTACTACCTGAAGACCGGCGATCGAACCATCCTGCCGATCTGCGAGACAATCGCCGACACTCTGGCCCAAAGTCAAATGCCATGCGGTTCCTGGGGACACGGACCTTACCCGGGCCTGGGATACGTGCAAGGCGGAAACCTGAACAACTGCGGGCTGGTATGTTGGATTGCGATGGTGCTGATCAAGGAGACCGGCGCGGAGGTAAACGAAACGGCCCTTGCCAAAGCTACGAAGTTCTTCTCGCGATTCGCCTTTCGGGGAACTGTGCCTTACGGTGACCACAGACCGGAATTCGGAGGGGGCAACGGTAAGAACGCTATTCCGGGCGTCTGTTTCACGATCCTGGGCGACAAGCCCAAAAGCGAATACTTCGCCCGCATGGTCACCGGAAGTTACCGCGGCCGGACCGGCGGGCACACGGGCGGGTTCATGGGCTTTGTCTGGGGCAATGTGCACGGGGCGAAAAACCCGCACTATCCCGATTACCGCCGCATGCTCGACCACTGGACATGGTTAATGAATGTCTCACGCCGTTGGGACGGTGGATTCCTCCTGCCTGAATCGATTATCGGACACATTTACACCTATCGCGGACCGGTGCTGGCAACTGGCGGAATGGCGCAGGTTTATGCAATGCCCAGCGCAAGGTTGCGAATCCACGGCGGACCCAAAAGCGTTTTCGCAGCACAAGATCTGCCCGCGGAAATCAAAAAAGGCGTGGAGCTGTACCACGCCCGGAAGTTTGACCAGCTCCGCAAAACAGTCAAGCCCGTCACCGACCAGGGGCGTCAACTGCTCGCCGCCGCCGACAGCAGAGAAAAGGATATCAAGTTAACCTTCGCGAAGATCGAAGCGGCTATGACCGCAGGCGATCTTGCAGGGGCAACGCAGATGACCTGCGATTTGTCGCGATCGACCGGAGGCGCCAGAGACCTTAACTTCGGGGCGATCCGCTGGCGAATCAAAACGCACAAAAACGCATCCAAACTCGATCTCGCCAAAGGACTTTACGATCGCTACAAGTGCCTGACCTACACGCACCCCAAGGCGCGCGAGGCGTTTGAAAAACTCGCGACCGACCCCACCGCGGGACCTTACCAGACTCTGGCGCGTAACGAACTGGCCACTTCGCCCGACGCCTCACTGTGGACATTCTACAGCGAATTGCTCTACAAGGGCTCCGCCGAAACATGGCGGATCGACGACAGGGCTCGCGCCAGCATGATCCGCGTCTCGGGTATCCGCAGCGGAAACTGGACGCAAATCGCCTCACTCAACACGCTGTATGAAAGCGGCGTGCTTACCGACAAGCTGAAAGAAAACTGGACCGCGCTGGCGGGAGCATACAGCCCGGGATATCCGGGTAAGAAGCCGATCTGGCGCATACTCGGCGTGACGCGAGGACAAGCCCCGCCTGCCGGTTGGAACGCTATTGATTTCGACGACAGCAAGTGGACCTCCGGTGAGGGACCACTCTCAGGACGCGGCGCCAAAGGCATGCAAACAGACGGGCGTTCGGATCCGTACCTCCGCATCAACTTCGATTGCGATCGGACTGACTACAAATCGCTCGCACTGACCCTTCGCCTGATGAAGAGCACCCGGGCGGTCGCGTTCCTGAACGGCAAGTGCATTCTCTGGGGAAACCCCACCCAGGGTCCGCGCATGCGGATGAACGCGCTGGTGACTATCGACCTTCCTCCAGCGACAATCAAACTCCTGGTCAAGGGTCGCAACGTGCTGGCTGTTCGACTCTCGTCGGGCCAGGGCGCCGATTTCGGTCTGTATGCAACGCCCAGCGGTGACCCGCTGAGCTTTACGCCTCGCCCGGCCGATTGGGCGCCTGGGGTGAAAATGCCCGAGCCCGATCTATCGCATAAAACGCCTGTACGTCGCAGCTTTGCATCGGCCCTGCCTCCAGTCACCACCGGCCTGACCGTAGACGCGCCAGGCAAACCCAACGATTCAATATCACCCCTTCGAGCGGATTTCATCGGCGACCGGGGCGCAAACGCGCCAAGGAAAACTCCCCTGGACCAGCGGGCGAAGTATATGGGCCACTTCGATTCGCGGATCAGGCGTGATGCGGCCTATTCGCTGATGGCCGACGGAGCCAAAGCCATGCCCTACATACTCAAGGCGCTCGACTCCAACGACATCCGCGTAATTCGCGCCGGTTGCGACGCCCTGGGCGGAAACTACAGGATGAACGGACGCGGAATGTCCAACCTGCGTCAAGCAATGACCACCGACATCGCAGGACAGGCGGTCCCCAAATTACTGCCCCTGCTAAAGCACAAAGACGCCTACGTTCGCGAGGGCGCTTTGATGGCTCTGGCCAACTGCGGCAAGGCCGCCGCCCCCCATCTCGACAAGGTCAACGCTCTGGCGAATGACGAAGAATGGTGGGTCCGCGCGGGCGTAGCATACGTACTGGGATACGTCGAAGAACCACAAACCCAGGGCAAAGCCGACAAGCTAATCGAAGCCTTCGCCAAAGAAACAAGCGTCTTCGGGCGAAATCGACTCCGAGAATCGCTTGTCAATATGGCCAAACGCGGGCACAACACCGACGCGGTCGTCAAAGCCCTCATCGAAGAAACAAAGCACCCGCACGGATTCTACAG
>JABGPF010000361.1 GCA_018645065.1 Phycisphaerales bacterium | reverse complement strand
ACTGCAATCGATCAGGCGAAATACACCCGCCGCAGCATGCTTTTTCGTCGACCACCGTGAGCACTTCGCCTAGTTCCACACCGCGTTCGGTGCGGATCACCACGTTGGTTCCGCGCGGTGGCGCCGGGTTCAGATTGTGACGAAACTGCCCAATATGGGCCATTATTCCGTATCGCACGACAACTGAAGGACCTTTTGGCGGTTTACCCGGTCGACGGCGCGGTGTGGACGGGTCGGCGGCCCGGCCACGATTTTGACCGTGAGATTGTTGGCGCCCGGACTTCTGCTTGCCCGACTTTTTCTTATTCGCCTTGGCGTTCGGAGCCGGTTTGGCTGCCGGTTTTGCGGCGGGTTCGGTTTCAGGTTTGGTTTCAGGCTTGGTTTCGTCCTGAGATTCACCGCCTTGGGAATTTGTTATGTCGCTGGGCGTTGTCGGTGTTTGTGGCGCGGGTTGTTGCGCTTGCGTTGTCACCGGTTCGGTTTCGATAGGTTTCGCCGGTGTGTCGGTTGCAGGTTCCACAGCGGGCGCAGGTTCGACCGGTGCGGGGGATTGTTGTTCTTTTGGCGCATCATTTTGCGCAGGGGTGTCCGTCGGCGTATCCGGTTTGGTTACGTCGGCCGATTCTTGGGAATCCGACATTATGTAGCTCCGCTATGTCGTAATTCCGCAGCGGCCTGCGGAAGGGTAAGGCATTTTCTGTTACCCGGTCCGTCCCCGGGCTCCAAACGCCGTTGAGGCGTTGCGTCCACCGATCACATCCGCTTAAAACATCGCAGCAGCGATCAGCGGTCCATAGTATATCCGATTCGGCGCAAAAGCCCAGCGCGAATTTCCAAACTTTGCTTTACAGGGCCATTGATATTGCTGCGGTTATTGTGGCGATTATGATGGCGAGTTTGATTTTTCTTACTGTTGCGTCGATTGGTTGGCGTGTTGCGCCTGTTGATCCTAGTGTCAGGATGTACTGGACGCGATATGCGATTGATCCGTGTCGCCAGTTGCGTTTTTGGGGGTTTATCCCGTTCATTACTGCGATCTGCTGGAGGGCGCTAGCGAATATGGCGGCGCCTTCCTGCGTTATTGTTGGTGAATCGTCCTCCGGCGGCGCCGAAGCCCATGCCCCGATCACATCGCTTTGGCGTTCGAATTGGCGGCTTACGGCTCCGAACAGGAATCCTCCGACCGTCAGGAGCAGCGCGAACATCAGAATTCCCGCCGAAATCTCAGTCAGCTCGAAATACTCTGCGGCGAAATCCGTCGCCGTGGCGCACAAGGTCATTGTCGCGATCGCCATCATCATTAGATACGGCAGGTGTTTTGAGGTGATATGCCCGCCCTCGTGTGCGAAAACCGCCTTAATATGATGGCGTTCCAGGCGGTGCAGGATTCCGTCTGACATTAAAATGAACCTGAATGGTGCTATCAGGCCCATGACGGCCGCGTTTGCGATAACCCCTTCGGTCTCCCAAACCAGGATATCGCGGTACTTTAGCTTCAGGGTGCCGCAGAGTGTTTCCAGATCGGATCGCAGCTCGCCTGGCTCGAGGCTACGGGTTTTCCAGATTCGCGTTATCAGCAGCGGTGAGATCAAAAACACCACCAGTGCTCCTCCCAGCGAGGTTGTCAGATAGACCGCCTCCTGTGCGTCGTGCGGAGTTGCGGGCAGGACGTAAAACTCGACGATATCGCTCAGCAGCAGGATCAGGCCGATCGGTGCGATTGTAAATAGCAGGTTATGTCGGATGTTATAGAGTATGTGGCTTCGCCTGGACCAGTAGTGCGGTGTGTGATCGCCGCTCGGTGCATTTATGGTCCTGATTGCGAGGTGGAAACGGTAATCCAATGCCCAGCCAGTAATTATGATCAGACAGAACGGGACCATCAGCACGATTTTTTCCAGGAGCGGAATGTGGTACGCCCCCAGAGTGTTGGCGACCCATTGTCCGTAACCGAATGTTATCAGCGCGGTTTGGCCTGCGATAAGCCACGCTCTATACAGTGCTTCCAGCAGATTCCGGCGTTTTATAGTTTTCGAGTCCAAGCCGCCCTGGGCACGCATACGAGCGATGATGGGCCTGAGGCCCGCGAGGATAATCAGAATCGCGCCGATCGCGTAAATCGCGATCGTTGCGACGGTCCATCGCGACGGTGGTTCGAGCTGTTCGAGCATTCTCGGCGCCGTCAGCGAGAAAGAAACCATTAATGTTATCAATATTGTTATAAGCACTGGCCGATTATTGTAATGTATGTAGGGCGCGAACACCCAAAATTTCTTAAAAGAGTAGCGCTTTCTTTGTTTTTGATGCGTTATAATAGTTGGACTGTTGATATCACTACTGTACCCAAAATCGTTTCGGGCGAACTCTTAGGAGAATGCAAAATGAAACCGGTTAAATATGCACTGTTAATTCTGGCTGCTTTGATGACGTTTTCGATGACCGTTGACGCTCGGACGACTTCTCGTCGTGAGCGTGAGCGTCGCGAGCAGCAGCGCCTGCGCGAACGTCGCGAGAAGCAGATCAAAGAGTACAAGAAGCGGCAGGCTCAAGAAGCCGAGGCTCGCAAAAAGCGCATCGCCAAGCTTGAAGCCCAGGAACGTGAACGAACCGAGAAAATGGTCGCCGCTCGCGAGAAGAAAACTCAAGACGCCATAGCCGCCACCCAAAAGGCCGCCCGTGAAAAGGCGCTGCTCGGTGAATACGATACGATGGTTCGCGAAGTTAGAATGTCTTCAGTGCAGCGACAGAAGCTCGTTGAAATGATGATGCAGTTCAAAGGTATGGAACCACCGAAAGACGCTCGCGACGACGGGCGTGAAATCGAACGGTTGGGCAAGCTGTACAAAGCGGCAAAGGGTAGCCAGAAGGTGATTCTCGCCCGCAAATTGAAAGAAGCGAAACTGCGCGAAGCCAAGAAAAAAGCCGAAGCCGCCAAGACCAAATCCAGGCGGTCCAAGGCAGTGCCCACCAAAAGCGAGCAGCACCAGAAGATTATGGGCTTGCTCACCCCTGTCCAGAAACTCAAATGGAACGGGTATAAACTTGCGCAGGATTCGGCGTTGACGTTCCCCGGGATCAAGCTGACCGAACCGCAGCTCAAACGCGTTCGCGAGCTGTGCAACGAAGCGGCGAAGGGTTTACCGAGCGAATCGGCCGACCCGCTGGTTGCCGCTGCTACCCGCAAAACAGTCATCCAGAAGCTTCGTGTGCAGATCATCTACGAAGTGATGACCCCCGATCAGCGCGCCAAGGCCCGCGTCGTCTAAATCACACAACGTTAAACAACTGCAATCACAATGTGCATCGGCGCCGCCGCTGCGCTATGGGTGTTCCAGGGCGGATTTCTACAATTACCTCTATTGAAAGGAACGGATATGTCCAGTGCAGGATTCTTCAACAACTACATCAAGGGACGCGATAACATGTACAGTTCGCTCGAACGCAGGCGCGAGCGAATCGCCAAAACCGCCGGTTCGGAGAGCTCGAGCCTGGCCGACGAACTCCAGGAAGATATCGGTGAACTGAAGCTGGCGACAGCGACGCTCATTAATGTCCTGATCGCCAAGGGCGTTGTCAACGAGACCGAGCTGATGGCCCAGGCGGAAATTATCGACGCGATGGACGGAAAGTCCGATGGCCAGTTCAACGGGACGGTGCAACCCGACGGTAAAATAGCGCCTGATCAACCCAAAGCCAGGACAGCGCTGGACGATCTGGCTGAGGCGGTGGATCACGCCGACGCCGAATTCGAATAATATCCGACGAGGTTGGATAATGACCAGAAAAACCAAAACACCGACTAGCGTTTGGGTATACCTGTGGCGTGCGGTGCTGGTGTTGCTGGTGCTTGCACTGTTGATCGGGTGTGCAATGCTGCTCGAATCAATGGTTCTGATGGGTTCGTCGATTTTCCTGACTTTCGCGGTGGTGTTTTGGGCCCTGATCGCTCATCTGGGCTTTTCGTTCGGTAAGTCGCGTTACCCGACTCGCACCGAGCGGAAGCGGATGCGTCATCGCAAAAAGAACAAGGGCGACGAGAAAGTGCTTGGTCGCGATATCCGCGATCGACGTGATTTGTAGTGTCCAACAATTTTTCGCATGACAACAATATAACCCGGCACGTTGCGTTATATTCTGGGTATCCGGTAATGGATATTTTGGTAAGTTTCGGTAGGGTATTCCACCGGAATTCAGGACACCGCTGACGCGGGGCCGATGCGGTGTCTGTCGCAGATCATTAAAGCCCCCGAGGATTGTATTATGAAACTGTCTAAATGGCTGCTCTGTGTGATGGTGGCGTTGACGTTCAGCGCTGGTTCTGTATTGGCGAAAGAGGGCGGAAAAGCCAAAAAAGCCAAACCCGCCGGGAAAAAAGCACGCGTCAAGAAGCCCAAAAGCCCGTTCCGCGGTGAATATGCGATTATGGCTTCGCAACTCAAAATGACCGACGCGCAAAAAGCCCAGCTCACCGAAATTGTGAAAGCGCAAAGTGCGGCGAAAAAAGCGTACGCCGAAGCGGCCAAACCGATCCAGACCGAACTGGCGGCTGCCAAAAAAGCCGGTGACAAAACCAAAGCCAAAGAACTCGGCGCGAAACTCAAAGCACTTCGCGGCGATCCCAAAGCCACCACAGCCAAAGTCATGGCGATTCTGACCCCCGAACAGAAAGCCGAATGGGCGAAATTCGGCCTCTATCGCCGAGTCTGCAGCAAGTTCGGACGCGCCAAACTTACAGATGAACAAAAGACAACCGTTCGTGATATGTGCACCAAGAGCGACATTAAAACAACCGGCGACAGGAAAGCCGATGCTGCTGCTCTGAAAAGTTTGACCGATAAAATTGCCGCCGAAGTTCTGACCGACGCGCAGCGTGAGGCGATCAAGCCTAAACCGCGCGTGAAGAAGGAAAAGCCCGCAGGGGCAAAGAAGCCCCGCGTTAAGAAACCGAAAAAGGGCGGCGATCAGTAATCGATCAGAGTTTTTGAGTAGAACCAATCTGACCGCTGCGGGATGCGTCCTGCAGCGGTCTGTTTATTTTGCTACAGAAACGACAACCCACAGATGCTATTGTGGGCTTTGTCTGCGGTTTGGTTCTGTCACCGGATTGAAAATCTCACGGCGCGCAGAAAACACTTGAATTTTGCGCCTGAAATGTTAGATTATGCATCAGAAGCAGATGGCGGCGTAGCTCAGTTGGTTAGAGCGCGGGATTCATAAGCCTGAGGTCACTG
>JABGPF010000360.1 GCA_018645065.1 Phycisphaerales bacterium | reverse complement strand
GTGGTCGGTCCCGAGGTTCCAGGTCATCAGCAGGTGTATCGTTCCGGTTTTCCGGTCGACCACGGGGCAGCAGTTCCCGCAGGTGTTTTTGGCGTCGTCCCAGATGACCTGCATCGGCCCGAAGGTCTTTCCCCCGTCGGTGCTGCGTTTGAGGACCATGTTAATGTCGCCGGTGTCTCCGGCAGTGCGTCCTTCGCAGAACGCCAGAACCGTCCCCTTGTTCGACACCACAATCGCCGGTATGCGGTACGTCCGGTAACCTTCTTTCCCGCTGACGAAAATGTCGCTCTGGTCCGCCGGACCGACTTGCGATTCCGCTCCCCAGGCCCCGCCGACCAGCAGCGCGAAAACGGTGAAAATGCAGCCGACAGTCTCAAGATGCTTCATGTCCTTGGCTCCCATAGGTTGTCTGATAGTAGTGCGATGCGGCAATTTTGGGCAATTTTTGTCAAACTGTATTCTACGCACCAGACACCATGGAGCAAGCGCATATTCCGCCGAGGTTCGGCCGGGTTGGTTCACAATTGCTTCACACTTCAGGCGTATACCACGATACACAGAAAAGCAGTACTACTTATCCGAGTCATGGGTATCGCAGGGCGCCAAGGGGTGGTGGTGCTTGGATTGGAGGGCTATAATTGGTTGGTAGTAAAGAATTTAGGTGATGCCTAGTCGGTGGCGGGCGTATCATGTTCCTGCACGATGTCGCGCCAACATCCCGAACGACGCTCCATATCAGAGGTACACAGACACCGCGCCTGTGAACCTCTGTGTTACGGGTGATCGTGCAGCGTGTTGTTCTGTTTGGCGGTGGGGCGTTCCCGCTTACGGCAAGGGTTCAATCGTTGTCTTTTGTGTCGTATACCCGCCTGGATTCGGGTATTTTTCTATTGCTGAAATCGAAATAATGTGGTATTGTGGTGTATAGAGGATGTGGTTAGAGGCGGCCGGGTCGTGTGAGCGTTTTTTGCTCAGGTCTGGGCCATTGCGGATTCATCTCGGTTCTATAGAGGAAAGCGTATGAGACGCTTAATATTAATAGCATTTGTGCTTCCGTGTGTGCTTGTGGTTGGGGCTCAGGCCTCGATAATCGTTGACCCAGGCGCGGCGAGCAGTATCTACGATTCGCTAACCGATGGGAACGGCGCCACTATCGCCGATCCAGCCAGCGCTGCAAGCGGGCTGACTATGCATGTAACGTTTACTCCCAGCGCTGCGGACATTGCCTCGGCGGGAACTGCGATAAACCTGCTCGAGATCGGCGGTACATCGAACGGTACGGGTCTCTACCTGCTCGGAGGCGAACTGCATTTTCTGAGCAAGATGAACGGGTCACCCGGTAATACCCCATCTTTCGACGATCTTGCCTTCAATTCGGGCAACAACATGGTCAGCGTGAAAAGCACGTTTGGTCTGCTGACGGCTGGAACAACTTATACGGTCGCGGCGGCCTATGATCCTATGACCGCCAAAACGCTGAAGCTAGCGATTCGCAAGAGCGGTATCAACACGCACGTTGACAGCTATGTCTTGACAGGTGTGGGAACAAAGACCAACTGGTCGGGAGACGATACGGTCACCAATCTGAACGGTGATAGTTCTATCGGTGGCGGAAACAGCAACTCTTCTAACGCATTCTATGATATTTCCATTCGGGACAACGATTTCGCGGGTTCTCAGGGGCAGGGGCTCTTGTGGAACACTAGCGCACGGATACTCGGGCAGGTTGCCCTTGGCTGGTCGGCTGAGGGGATCGCAGACGGTTCGTTGCCTACCTGGGACACCAGCATAGACGTAACCGGATCGGCGAAAAGTCCGTTCAGTTGGAACGGGGGTGGCGTCAAGGCCTCCGGCGCGACCAATCTGGCGGGCGTTAATGATTGGGTGAATTCACCGGCATATACTTTTTCGGACAAGTCGTGGCAGGACAGCCTCGGCGACGCCGAGACAAAACAGGACGCCACGTGGGAGATCGTTCTGCGGCCCGGTGATTTTACGGGCAACCATATGATTTTCAACACGGGCGGAAACGGTGATGGAACGGCGTTTCTACTGGAAGGAAGCGTCGTAAGCTTCCGCTTCCAGGACAATTCAACCGATCCCCAACGTAACTTCCGCACCTTTGATCTGGCGACTATTGGCGAGGCAACGGACTTCTTCCACATCGTAGGAACCGCCGACGTAGCCGGGCAATCCGAAGGTATCGGAGAACTGTTCGTCAACGGCGTATCGGTCGATGGTCCGGTCACCAGTACGGGAACCATCGCCGACTGGGACGGAGCCGACACCGCCGGCCTGGGCGGAGGAAACTTCAATATTCCGGGCACTACCGGGTATTCCGCCGACACCTTCACCGGCGACATCGCCTTGTTCAATTACTATAGCGACCAGATCCTTACACCCGAACTGATTATGGAGAACTACACGGCGTTAGTCCCCGAACCAGCTTCAGCAATCATGCTGCTAATGGGACTCGGAGCCGTAATTCGCCGCAGGAAGAAATGATTTCAGAACCACGTCGCCCCGCTCCAAAACACCGCTGATTTGCGGAGCCCCAACCTGGTCGCCTGATTTTCGGTCGAAGTAAACCTTGTCGACGGCGCCGCCCGGCGGCGCCAAATGGCACAACCCCAGGCGGGCTCACGGGCTTTCTTATTCTATTCCGTACTGTCCCTTTTCACATCCTACGACAAATAATAGGGGACAGCCGCCAATGCCCGCAGTTAACGCCGTTTTGCCATTTAACGACAGTTGGGGATTACATGGATTTTCGGGATCAAGGGATTAGAGACTCTAATTGTGTAAAGCTCGACCATTTCAGGCTTGTCGTTACAAAAATCCTGCTGTTAATCCATGTAATCCGTTAATCTCTGTAATCCCCAACTGGTTTTCGGATAGGGGCCGGGTTCTTCTTAACTACGAACAATAGGGGACAGCCACCTATTATTCTATTCTACAGGCGTATGGTTTATTTGTTTGTTCGTAGGCTTACCAATCACGCCATTCATCGGCCATGTTTTCGTGTCCGCCGAGTCCGCATGCCTGGGCAATCATCTCAAACTCCTCGCAGATGTCTTCACGTTCGATAGTATCAATAAACTGAAGTTCGCCATCAAGAGTGTTGAAAGACTCGATGCAGTTCTGTAGTACAGCCATTCGGTCGTTTTCGCTGGCTGAAGGGTCGAGTTTCGAGAGATCGCGAACCGTATTTTTCATGATTTTCCGCGAAGCGCGTAGGGCCTTTACAGGCGTGCATCCACCCCATGCCTGAAAAAACTTATGATCGGAAAGCTCCTCAAGCGTTAGTTTGGCAGGTTGTTGGAGGTTATTCTGGTTTGCCTTTGTCCGTTGCTCTATTTCCGCTGCTTTCCTGCGTTCATCCTCTTCGAGGACGGTTTGGCGATCATGGTCCCAGTTCCACTGGAGAAGCGGCTGTAAGCTCATTGATTGCCATCCGCCCGAGGCAAGGCATTCAAGCGACTTGTCTTCGGCAGTTGGTTGGATGGATCCGATCGGGACGAACTCCTCGGGCACGGGATCAGAAAGCCAGAGCAATTCCGGGTCGCCTGGCCATGTGTGATGTGTTAAATGCAGGATTGATCGCAACTCTGGATCGTCCACGTCGGGGATTTCACTGCCAATCCACGCCGAGCATGCAACCAAGACGGAAGGCTCCCCAAAGTGCCTGGCCTGTTCGCCTTCAGCATGGCACAGTACGCGGCATACTGAGTAACGGCCATCGGCGAGCGGAACGGCAAATGCTTCACCATCTTCTGGAAGTGGGATTTTCTTTCTGTGCGCCATTTTTCTTCTCTACTAACGTTAAAGCTCTGTTCAAACAATAGGGGACAGCCACCTATTATTCATTCGCTATTAATAGGTGACTGTCCCCTATTATTTACGCTGTCAATATTCATGGGACGAGGCATGAATGTAAGTCCTTAGCGGTATGACGACTTTGCGCCATATGCTCATTTTGTGCCAAGAGATCTCGAATCAATTTCACCCAGATCAAATTCGACGTACGTGTACCGGACCGGCGCGATCGCCAACCTGAGCTCATTTATCTTTGAATGGGCACTGAAGTAGTAGGAGCCTGATATTTCGCCTATTCGGGAAGCGATCCTACTGCTCCCTCTGCAAAGTTTCTCGCGTGGCTTATCTGTAGTGTCGTACACGGCGAATCTGCATACATCATATTTCCGCATCTTGCCGGCGGCCTGCAATCCAAGCAGAAATCTCCTATCTCCAGGCACAAAGTTCGAACGGGCGAGGCGATCAACTCTCACACCCTCGGGTCCCTTTGCTCCGTGGGCCCAAGTGAGATCAAAGCGAGCAATAGTATATCCATCCTCAGACATGCCCGGTTCCTGAACTTCCAGCCGGAACCCGTTGGTCTGTTTGACGCTGGCGACACCCAACGGGATGGAAAACTCTTTCGGATCCAGTGCTACCGCCAGCAACATCCCTACTTTGACATGCAGCTTCTTGCCTCGCAGGTCATTCGGAATCGTGTACGGTCCCTCACCGCCGTCGACCACGGGCAAGTCGCACAGATTGTTGGGAACGATATATCGCACATCACCATCTTTCGGGGAGGGCGGGGCAAGTATCATGATCGGGTAGCCAACAGTAGATATGCTGCCGTTCACATCTTCCATCCAGACGCTAATGTCGAAGTTTTCACAGTCTTCGGCAGCGGGTTCTGGATCGAGCGACGGTCGCTCAAAAACTATCGGGCATTGCTCCAGGCCCACCATTATCGGGCCAATAACGCAGGATGAGAGCATTTTTCTCGCTCTCCGGCGGGAGAACCAATACGCCGAGCCTGTGTCCAAGAAACCAACCCCGCCTGCGGCCTTTGAAACTTCCGACAGGGCCTTGAGAAGAGAAACGCCCTCGACGTCCACCGACACTTTCAACGTGTCGCCCCAGGGAGAGGAAAATTGTTCTACCGGCGGGATTTCCACTTCGACTCCAGACTGCTTTTCAATGCTCTTGAGCACAGTAGAAAATGCAGCATTGCTGAACTTGAGGGTAATCGGGGTCTTCGATTTCCAATCCTTCAGCAACTTCGTGTCCACCTGTGTGCTCAAAGATCGCAGGAACTTGAGATGATCCGGCTGGGTGGTGCTGGACTCATTGTTCGTCGCTGCGGGCTCATTGTCCGTCGGGTCACTCTTCTTGCCGGACTCACATCCGCACAGAAGAACAGGCAGCACGACCAGAGCGTAAGCTGCTG
>JABGPF010000359.1 GCA_018645065.1 Phycisphaerales bacterium | reverse complement strand
ACGGCTCGCCCCAGCTGAAATACGCCGCCGGAAAGCTCGCCAAAGCTCTGAAGGAAACCGGGGGCAAGTGCGAACTGCTCGACCTGGCCAAGAGCCCCAAGAAGATAGATATCGCGATCATCGTCGGCCAAGCCGACGTGAAGTTCCTCAAGCCGCTGCTTGCCGAGGAGATCATCGATAAGTCCCACCTGGGCGAAGGCTTCCGCATTCGCCGCATACCGACGCCCAGCGGAAAGGTGCTCTGCGTGACGGCCAGCGACGCCTCGGGGGCAATGTACGGCGCGCTGGATCTGGCCGAGCAGATCCGCACTGTCGGCTTGGCGAAGGTCGCCGACCGGGCAGTCAATCCGCGCTTCGCCTTCCGCGCCATCAAATTCAACCTGCCCTGGATGTCATACCGCAAGAGCGAGGCATTGAGCCTCCACACCGAAACCTGCCGCGATTTGGCGTTCTGGCGGGAGTTCCTCGACATGATGGCTGCAAACCGCTTCAACGCCCTGACACTATGGAATCTGCATCCCTACACATTCATGATCCGACCTAAGAATTTCCCGGAAGCCTGTGGGTTTTCCGACAAGGAGCTCGCCCAGTGGCAAACATTCTGGCGGGGGTTGTTCCGCATGGCGGCCGAGCGAGGTATCGCGACATACATCGTCAACTGGAACATTTTCGTCTCGCCGGAGATGGCCCGCAAGCGCGGCGTGGCGGCCTACAGCAAGGATTGGTCGTACTTCGGCTCCGGCGACACCTCCGACCTGGTCAAGCGTTACACGCGCGAGTGCGTCACGCAGGTCATCAACGAGTATGACGACCTGACAGGCATAGGCGTTAGCCTGGGCGAACGAATGGGAGGCATGACGCCGCAGCAGCGTGAGGACTGGATCGTCGAGGCCGTCGTGGCGGGGATCAAGAAAGCCAAGCGTCCGGCGCGCTTCATCCACCGGGCGCCCTTCTCGGCCGGGCGCGGCTCGGGCGGATCCACTGATACGACGACCGAAAAACTCACCCGTAAGGCCATCGAAACCCTTGGCTTCACCTCCCCGGTGTGGGTCGAGGTCAAGTTCAACTGGTCGCACGGGCATTCCTCGCCGCGCCTGTGCATCGTTCACGGCGGAAAGGTCTCCGACGCCTACTGGAAGCCCGCTCCGAAGAACTATAAGATGGCCTGGATGATCCGCAACGAGGATTTCTTCATCCTTCGCTGGGGACAGGGCGACTTCATACGCAAGCATATCGCCAACAACGGGCATGACTACGTCGGCGGGTACTTCATAGGCTCCGAATGCTACATCCCCGCCAAGGACTACTTCCAGAAGCCCGACAAACGCATCAACTGGCGATACGCATTTCAGCGTCAGTGGCTGTACTACATGCTATGGGGACGACTGCTGTACGATCCGAAAACGCCCGACAGTATCTTCACCGCGGAGTTCGATCGTCGCTACGGCCCAGACGTGGGCGGCCCCATGCTCAAGGCCTACGCTCTGGCCAGCAAGATGCCCCTCCGTCTGGCGTCGTTCTACGGCGCGACGTGGGACTTCACGCTATACTCCGAGGGTTTCCTCGCCGCGGCGGGTTCGGGAGGCAAGTTCGACCGATCTTCGCCCTTCATCTCGATCGACGAACTTATCGATCACAAGACGCTCGATCCGACGTACATGTCCATTCCCGACTACGTCTCGGTCATCAGAAAACGCAAGCCAATCGCTCCGGAACGACTGACGCCGCTCGAACTGGCGGACGCTCTTGAGACCGACTCCCGAACAGCCCTGAAACTGACCCGGACAGTTGCATCGAATCCCAACTGCAAACCCGGACCCCTGGACTTTGAGATCGACGATGTCAGGACATGGTCCTACCTGGGCCTCTACTTTGCCGAGAAACTCCGCGCTGGGGTGGCGTTGGAAACCTTCCGCCGAACAAAGGCTGTCGCTCAGCGGGCCGCAGCGGTCAAACATCTCGAAACCGCCGCCGTCCATTGGGCCAGCGTGGTTAAACTGACCTCGTCACACTACAACAACGTACCGCTGGTGCATATCGGCAAGCGGAAGTTCTCTTGGGAAAGTTTCACCCGCGACGTCCGGCGCGACATCCAGACCGCCCGCAACGCCAAGTAACGCCGCAGTGGTGAATTGACGTCGAGACAGGAAATCTTAGATCAAGGAGTTATGGCAATGAACAGTGGACATGAAAGCTCTGGCACCAGCGAAACCCGGCGGGATTTTATCAAGAAAACCGCCACCGCAGCGGTCGCGATTTCCAGCGTCGGCTTCCTCCCACCGACCGCCTACGGCCAGGACAGCCCCGCAAAAGTCGCCCTGGTGACCGATCGCGCCGACAAGCTCCTGAAACAGCCTCCGGTGCAGTGGGCAATCGGGCGGATGCAGGATCGCCTGAAGGCCAAGAACATCTCGGTCGCCCTGCACGCCGAGTTGAAAAACGTCTCGCCGGACGTGACGACCGTTATCATTGCCGGACATGCCTCGACCCTCGCCAAGCCGATCCTGAAGACCGCCGGGGTGTCCATTCCCGACGTTCCCGAAGCGGTGGGACTGGTCCGCGGGAAGTCCGCCGGGCGCTCGGTCTTGCTCGCGTCGGGCTCCGATGTACGCGGTTTGGTGTACGCGGTTCTCGAACTGGCCGACCGTGTCGAGCATGCCCCCAACCCAGTCGGCGAATTACAGAGACCCGACCGCATCGTCGAGCAACCGGCAAATCCGATACGTAGCATCGCCCGGATGTTCACCAGCGAACTGGAAGACAAGGCCTGGTACTACGACAAGTCGTTCTGGGAGAAATACCTCTCAATGCTGATGACGCAGCGGATCAACCGCTTCACTATGACATTCGGGCTCGGATACAACGCGCCGCGGCGCATCCGGGATTCCTACTTCTATTTCACCTATCCGTTCCTGCTGTCCGTACCGGGCTACAAGGTCAAGGCCGTCGGGCTGAGCGACAAGGAGCGCGACCGCAATATGGAGATGCTCCGCTTCATCGTGGATCAGACTACACGCCGCGGACTGCACTTTCAACTGGCCCTGTGGACACATGCCTACAATTTCCGCGACAGCCCCGATGTGAACTACCGCATCGAGGGACTCACCCCGCAGAACCACGCCGCGTATTGCCGTGACGCACTGCACATGTTGCTGAACAGTTGCCCTAAAATCGACGGGGTCACGTTCCGCTGTCACAGCGAAAGCGGCGTCCCTCAGGGCTCCTACGAGTTCTGGAAGACGGTATTCGACGGAGTGGTCCGCGTAGGCAAGAAACGCCCGATCGACCTCCATAGCAAGGGCATCGACTTCAAACTAATCGACACCGCCCTGGCAACCGGCATGCCCGTCACCGTCTCGCCGAAGTACTGGGCCGAACACCAGGGCTTGCCCTATCACCAGGCCGCCATCCAGGCCCGCGAATGGCAAAAAGCCAAACCCGGAGAAAACATGGAGCGACAGCGGCGTTTCACCCGCTACGGATACGCCGATTACTTGCGCGCGGATCGTCGTTTCGGCGTGCTCTACCGCATCTGGCCGGGCACGCAACGGCTGCTGCTCTGGGGAGATCCCGCCATGGCCGCCGGTTACAGTCGCTACTCCAATATCTGCGGCAGTCTCGGAGTGGAGTTGTGCGAGCCGCTGTCTTTCAAGGGACGCATGGGTTCGGGGCTGCGCGGCAGTCGCGACGGGTATGCAGACGCCTCCTTACGCCCCAAGGGAGGCGATTGGACAAAGTATCTCTACACCTATCGAATCTGGGGGCGGATGATGTACAACCCCAACACGCCGCGAGAGGTGTGGAGCCGCTTCCTGAAGACCAAGTTCGGCCGGGCCGCAGGCGATTGCGAAATAGCCCTCAGCCGGGCCAGCCGCGTGCTCCTGCTGATTACCACCGCGCATACCCCTTCATGTTCGAACAACGGCTACTGGCCCGAAATTCACATGAACATCCCCATTGTCGCGGGCAATCGCTTCTGCAGGATCAGCCCGCTCGATCCCGCTTTGTTCATCACCGCCGATGAGTTTGCCGACGAGTTGATCAGCGGCAAGCGAAGCGGGAAGTACTCTCCAATGCAAGTGGCCCGATGGCTCGATAACCTCGCCAAGGCGGCGAACGCTCACTTAATACGGGCTCGGGCCAAGGTTGCCGACGCCAAGGATCCGGCCTTTCGCCGCCTGTCGATCGACACGGAAATCCAGGCCGGTACGGCGACGTACTTCGCCGAGAAACTCCGCGCCGCGGCGGCATATGCATTTTATCGAAAAACTGGAGACCGCGCCGCGGTCGCCCAGGCGCTGAAGCGTTACAAGGCCAGCCGCGACGCATGGGCGAAACTGTCCGAAACCGCCACGGGCGTCTACGTCCCCGACATCACCTTCGGTCCCAACAGCGTACTCCGGGGCCACTGGGCCGACAGACTTAAGGCGATCGACAAGGACCTGGCCGATATGGACAAGCAGTCGAAAGAGAAGCCCCCCGCCGCAGAATCCGAGAAGGCGAGTGTTTCCTGGTCCCGCGCCATCTCCCGCCCCGGCTTTGGCCGTAACGCCCAATCCCGCGTCCGTTGCCAGCACTTGCCCCCCGCCGCATTCCGCCCCGGCAAGCCGATCCCCATCGAAATCGCCGCTGAACCCGGATGCCGCCTCTCGTCAGCCGTTCTGCACTACCGCCACGTCGACCAATCCGCCGCGTACCAGACTGTCGAGATGTCCGTCCGGGGCGGGCGATGGCGTGCTGATATCCCGGCGAAATACACAGATTCGCCTTATCCGTTGCTCTACTATGTCGAACTCCACGACCCCCGCGGGGCGGTATGGCTCTATCCCGGACTGAACGCAAACCTCGCCAATCAGCCGTACTTCGTCATACGCCGCGCCTGATTGTTGTCTTCGAGCGTAGTCGACGTCCGTAATAGCAATGTGATGGACCAGCGAGTTTGCCCCGCCCAGGCCCGCGAAAAACTCCGGTTCTTCCGGGGCTATTTGCCTGTTACGTCCAGGCACTTCATCTGGCTCTGGTCGCGGATAA
The DNA here is from genome assembly GCA_018645065.1 of Phycisphaerales bacterium. Classification (GTDB taxonomy): domain Bacteria; phylum Planctomycetota; class Phycisphaerae; order SM23-33; family SM23-33; genus BS750m-G57. The sequence continues at coordinate 277 of JABGPF010000359.1, read as the reverse complement.
TCAGTCGGCCTTTGGACAGCGACATCGGGCCCCATACCTCTTTTCCGCCGAGCAGAGAGACCTTTGAGATTTCCTTGTAACCCTCGGGACTGGGCTCGATCAGGTGCAGGTCGCCATTCGTACCTTCTATGTTGAAGATCAACCCGTCTGCGAAGAGCATGCCTCCGCGTTCGAACTTCTTCCCACCGGTCTTCCACTTGACCTTTCCGTCCAGAGAGAGGCACACCATTCCGTCCTTGCGGCTGTTGCCGTTGGAGTTCATGTAGAGGTGGTTTTC
>JABGPF010000358.1 GCA_018645065.1 Phycisphaerales bacterium | reverse complement strand
ACGAGCACCCAAGCCCGAGAAACGAAACTCTTGAGGAACAATGAAATAGCTCTAGTTGTCGCAAGAAAGAACCATACCATGAATTTTTATCGTATCCTGACATCTTCTGTATGTCTGTATTGTTTCCTCACGCTGTTGGGTTGCCGAGAAGGTTCCACGCGAGGATCAGCTCCAACAGGCTTCGAGACATCGGAAATAATCCTGGAAATGGAGTTGCCAGGCACCCGTCCTCCGCTTCATGAGATGGTTACAGGGGGGCGTGTGGCTTCGATTCGGAGATTGATTGATGCCGGAGTTGACCCCAATCTCACCGATTACAAGGGCTGGACGGCGCTGCACTACACCGCATCATATCACGACTGTCCCGAAGTGGCGAAATTCTTGTTGTCTCGCGGCGCCAAGGTGGACGCCAGAACCAAGGCTGGGGTTACACCGCTTGGTGTGGCGGCTCGGTACTCTGGCGAACGAATGGTCAGGGCGATTCTTGACGCGGGAGCCAACGTGAACGCCAGGGATATAGACGGGTATACTCCGCTGTCCCATGCGGTGTGGGATGGCCCTCTGGTTACTGCTAACCTTTTGATTAAAAACGGCGCTATGGTGGATATTTTCTCTGCTGTAGGGTTAGGGGACGCCCAAAAACTCGAAGCCCTGCTGAAGGTCGATCCGGCTCACGCTCATCGCACCGACGGGAAAGGGCGCGGTCTTGTCCATTGGGCGGCGGCCAATGGTAAGATAGATATCATCAAGATGCTCCACAAGGCGGGCGTGAAAGTAGATGACGCCTTAGAGGGTATTCCCACTCCTTTGGCTGTTGCTATTGAGAAGGGATGGCGTGAAACCGCAGAGTATCTGGTCGAGCGAGGCGCCCGGTCGAATCAGATACCATGGATGCTCGTGACCGAAGCATTGGTTGATGCCGTTGAGGATAATGACAAGAAGATGATGGTTTTTTTGCTTTCACTTCCGACTAGCGTCAATATTGATGCTCCAAACAAGGGTGGCGTCACGCCATTGTTGGCGGCGGTCAATGAGAAAAAGTACGAGACTGCGGATTTTCTTTTGCGAAATGGCGCTTATATTGATGCTGTTTGCGATGGAGCTACCGTTTTACACTTCATGGTTATGCGACAGGCTCCTGAACGCGTTCGGCGCCTGTTGCAACATGGCGCCAGTACAAGTATGTCAGAACGTTCCAGTGGTGATACGCCATTGCATACTGCTGTTGCCGCGGTTTCCGAGGATTCCATCACGATCATCAAACTGTTACTTGGAGCTGGAAGTGATCCTCATATAAAAAATAAGAAGGGATCGACACCTCTGGACAAAGCTAAACGACTTGGGGCAAAAGAGATTGTTGATTTGCTGGAGCAAAAACGTTGATCGACAGCGACACGTTCACAAATCGAACATACCGGCCCTATACAACGCCCAGAGCGGTGGCTTGCACCCCGGAATTTGATCCATGTGTTATGAGATGCAAGCCACCAGGCCCTGGCGGATGGTCGGGAGTTGGCGGCAGCCTGCATGCTGTTGGCCGAGCTGTGGTTTAAAATTGTGGGGAAACAATCAGGTTGCATGTCTGAAACGAAAAACGAACAAAAACACTCATTAAGGCGGAGGATTGATTTGGACGTTTGGGAACAGGGATGTCAATTGGTAGAGGCGTGGCAACTGGTCCTGATGCGAATTCGCAAACCATTTTGTTGAGAATACCAATAAACCTCGGCGGCGTCTCGTTTCTTCAGGGGCGAGGTATGGGATGCACCTCCGCGTATATCAATAACCCACTGGAATGCGGCTTAGTTTTTTTAGTTTGGCTTCGTTGTAGTCAAATTGATAAATTCCATCTCGGGCGCTCACGATCAGACGTCGGCCGCACGGAATAACATCGTACCCGTTGATATCTTCAATTGTTTCAAGCAACTTGAGGTCGCTGGCCTTGGCGGCGTCGTACACCTTCAAACCATGTTTTCCATCGCATACGAACAGCTTGTTGCGATCTATCCCCAAGCCCCATGGATTGTTCATCTGGTAGGTCTTTACCAGTATCGGAGAAGACGGGTCTTTGATGTCGTAGACCTGCAGCACATTGTTCTCTTTGCGTCCATTGCGGCTTCGCAGGGTGACGTAGGCGTATCCGTCCTGGACCACAACGGGATCATCGGAGCGGATGTGCTGGTATGTACTCACAAGCAAGGGGGTTTCCGGTTTGGCTATATCGTAAATAAGCATCCCTCCTCTCGTCCCGAAAAACAGAAGATCCTTGTAGGAGAAAATGGTTTCGACATCCCACCCAATTCTCATCTTGCTGACGAGAGACGGATCGTCACCTTTTTTCAGGTTGAAGATGAAAAGAGAAGTATCGGAAACAGCGTACATGTAATTGCTATTGATCGTAAAACGGGCCATTGAACCGGCCTGCCCCGCTCCCCCGCCGCTCCAGGAATTTGACGGCGCCATCTTGGCCGAGCCACAGCCGTTAAGCACACACCCGGCCGTCAGGGCGAACAGAACCACGATTGCTTTACTTTTAGTACTCATGTGAATCACCTTTCCTGAATTACTTGCCATCCAACAACTACCCCTTCACCCTTCTCCACCGGGCCCGGCCAGAATCGCCGCGCCGCACCGCCGCTGAACGGCAGGTTCTGGCGAGGATTGTACTCAAACACGTCCTTTATGCGCCGAATCATGACAATGTCTTCCGGGTTTATCGTCAAGGCGAACACCAGCATATCGACGTAACTGTCGGCATAGAGAAAACTCCCCTTTATCGCCAGGTCGATATTGCCCGGGATACTGATAAAGCATTTCTGGACCGGTTTTTTAGGGTCGGAATTATCGACAACATGAATGCCCTTGTTAGGTTCATTGACATAAAGGTACTGATCTTTGACGTATATCTTACCCCGCTTCATGATCTTCCTCGGAGGCAGGACCTCTGCAGACGATCTGAATTCGTCCCACGACATGTAGAGCGGTTCATGGGTCGGGGTTATGCGGTAGGAATGGGGGGAAGTTGCGGCGCACGCAATAATACTGACCGCAGCTACAACACAGCGAAGCAATCCAGCCAGTTCAATACGCGAGATTGCCCGCCTGCGATGGACAAACCAGATCGATAGCGGCATGATCGTCAGCGCCAGCAGATCCGTGGCGTCCGGCCAGAGGTGCATGGGAATCATCGCCAAACCAAAGATGCGTTCAACCAGTTGCGAGAACCATCCGCTGAGATTGATAGCGGCAAACATCGCGCCGACGGCCATGTAAATCAGCACCAGAGCCCCGCGGGACCGGACACGGAAAACAAATGCGACGACAATTGGAACAAAGAAGAGAAAGGCAAAGTCGCTGAGCTTGCCGGTAATGCTTGCTGGTATAACCCCGGAGCCTTTCAGCAGATGATCGTTTGCAGCCATTACTATAACAGCGGCGACAAACAGCGGTGAGATCATAGCTCGCCTTATGTTTCCGGCGACTTCATTTTTCATAACGCCCTTCAGTTGCGCCTGGGGCATACAACCGGCGGTGTCAGGGTGTTTCATATGATGCTCCTGAAAAGACAATCGGTTTGTGTTTACAGGTATATAGTCATATGCGGAGTTTTTGCGCAAAGCTTTTTCAGAATGGACACACTTTTTATTCCTCCCGCGAGGCGAAGACCAAAGACAAGCCCCAATTGCGACAGGTTATATATCGAACTTAGGGGTATGGGTCGACTGGAAACAGAGAGAACGTAAAGCAAATTTACATCTGAAGTGCAACGGTATACCAAAGCCCCTGGATAGCTATCCAGGGGTTGTCGTTTCGCGTGATGCGAGCAATCTTATCCCACCGGCGTTGTGATTCATCGCGGCGTCGCGATTTTTGCAAAGGGGTAGTTAGTGCGGGACGTCGTGTGTTTGCGGATGAACTTGTCTACTGCATCATTGGCGGGGTTGGCGTCTCTGTTGGTTGGAACGTGGCCGTCCTTGTCCAGCTTCAGAATCTGATGGGGCGAGCCGTTCTGTTGGTCGATCGCTTTGCGCAGACCGTCCACCAGCCAATAATGATTGCACAGGCCGGCGGCTTTGGCTTCGGCGATGGGAGGGAAATTACCACCGAAGAAACGGTCTTTCTTTCCCGCGATAATCAACATGGGAACGGATTTGAATCCCGCTTTCACGGCGGCTTCGGGGTAGAAGGGACGCTTGGGGTCGACCATAACGCCAATCTTTTCTATCATGGCTTCGACATCGAAGTCGCGCGGCCGGGGGAATCCCTTCTTGCCTGCAAACGCTTTGTTGATCTTGATCTGCCTGGGAGTGGCCATCCCGGAGTCCATCACCACGGCAGTCAGGTTGATGTCTTCCTGTGCGAAGGCAAACCCCAATGCATATGCTCCCACTGATCCGGCGCTGGTTCCGTGTGCGAAGACATGTGTTGTCGGGTAATTGGCAACTGTATATTCAACGGCGGACATGCTGGCCTGAAGCCCGTTGACCTGGCCGCCCTTGGGGTTGTTGGGATATGGCGTACCGCACCCGGAATACAGGTCATGATCGCCATACGAGACCACCAGCACACGGTAGCCTTCTTTCAGCCGCCTGCCCACCGTGTTGTCAATGAGACGACCCCCTTGGACAACAGGGTGATTGGGGTTGATTCTGCGCAGCACCTTTAAGGACGACTCATGGTTCCAGGTGTCCTGGTCCTGCCATGTTATTGCGTGGTATTTACCGTCCTTGTCATAGTAGCCCATAGCCCCCCCGTGAAAGAACACCCACAATGGGGCTTTCTTGCCCGGGGCGTTCCGCGGCTCGACTACCAGGAACGTATAGTTTCCCGAAAGCCCGCACTTGTAGGCGTTGTTGCGGTAGAAGGCGAGATCCCAGGTGTCCTTTTCAACTCTCATGACGCTCTTTTCGACGAGGGCGATTTTCTTTGTTGTCCGTTTCACCGGCTTCCAGGCAGCGGATTTGGCGAGAGCCCGCCCCGCTTGTGCATGCCCCTTTGCCCGAACTTCCGCGACGCTTTGCCCAAACAGAAAACCAACGATGACGACCACTCCAACCACGATAAGCTGCTTTGTATGTCTCACTGCTCTCATTCCTTAATCGAATTCGGATGAACGTCTTTGTATCTTCATCATCCTACGCGAATTCACATCTGAAGTGCAACGATTCAGTAGCGGGGAACAGGGCAAACGCATTCTCACAATTATTAACGACAAACGGCCTTGCCACAGAGAGCACAGAGAACGGCAACGGCGAAGAAGATGTTAACGGCAAAGGCAACGGCTTACGGCGAGAACACAGAGGACGGCAA
>JABGPF010000357.1 GCA_018645065.1 Phycisphaerales bacterium | reverse complement strand
GGATTTGGCGCCATCGCCCCGGATCGCCCCGCAGCAGTGACGGTGTCGCCGGATCCACGAAGCACGAGAACTCCAGGCCCTTGGCTTGAGCTTTCCCAGCCATGATGTCACCGGTGTCCTCCACTGCGGTGCGGAGGTCGAAGTCGATCGTTTCCATATCCAGCTTTCCGGCCTCTATTTTCGAGAAGTCCAGAATGTCATTGATGAGAGCCAGGAGCTGATCGCAGCATGTCTGAACCGCCTGGGCGTATTCCTTCTGTTCGCTGGTCATGTCCGTGTCCATCAGAAGCCCCGTCATGCCGATCACGCCGTTCATCGGTGTGCGGATTTCGTGGGACATATTCGCCAGGAACTCGCCTTTTGTCTTGCTGGCGGTCTCCGCGGCACTCTTGGCTTGTTGCAGTTTCGCCTGTTCAGCCTGAAGGATACGGTTGCTTTCGGCGATCTGCTCGACCTGGTCCTGGATTATACGTTTCTGGCTGTAGAGTTCGCAGAAGGTGCGCACCTTGGTTCGAAGAATCATAGGATCGACCGGTTTGAACAGGTAATCGACCGCGCCGATTTCGTATCCCTTGCAGACGTACTGATCCTCTTTGTTTATCGCCGTGACGAAGATAATGGGAATCTGTTTGGTTCGCTCGTTGCTCCGCATCAGTTCGGCTGTTTCGTACCCGTCCATTTGCGGCATCTGGACGTCCATTAGCACCAGGGCTACGTCGTTATCGATTAGCAGTCGTAGCGCCTCGTGGCCGGAACCAGCCTTGATTATATTGCAGGCCGGGTCCGACAGGAGGCTCTCCATAGCGAACAAATTCTCGGGGCGATCGTCGACGATCAGTATGTTGATTTTTCGGGACTCAGACACGGCTTAGTTCCCTCCTTGCCGACAGTGAGTGATCGGGCGGTACGTCCTTAACTATCGAGCCGCACTCGCCGGCCAGGGCGGTAGCGGTCTTACTGTATATCTGATGATCGGGCGCCAGGACGCTGAAGCGGTCGGAGTAACTCGAGAAGTTCAGCGACTCCATGGACCCCAGACACAGGATACCATTATCGCACAGGCTGTCGTGGAACAGGCCCAGTACATGATCCTGCAACTGCTTGCCGAAGTAGATCATAACATTGCGGCAGATAATCAGATCGACCTCCGCGAATACCGAATCGGTGGCTAGGTTGTGATCGGCGAAGACGATGTTCTTTCGCAGGAACGGGCGTATAATTGCCGAGTCGTACTCGGCTGTGTAGTAGTCGGCGAACGAGTGGCGCCCACCGGCTCGTTGGTAGTTGACCGTGTATTCCTTGATGCGATCGATGGGGAAGAGGCCCTGGCGGGCTTGTGCGAGAATTGGTTCGTTGAAGTCTGTCGCATAGATTCTTGTCCGGTCGGTCAGGCCCGCCTCGTGGAGCAGGATCGCCATGGAGTAGACCTCCTCCCCGCTGGCGCATCCCGCGTGCCAGATCTTGATCGAGGGGCAATCCGCATAGATCGGCAGGACCTTGTCTCGCATCATGGCGAAGAAATCCGCATCACGAAACATCTCCGTGATGTTGATAGACAGGTCGCATAAGAGGGATTCGAAAAACTCGGTGTCCCTCAGCATTCTGTGCTGGATTTCCGATATGCGATCAAGCCCGGAAAGCTTAAGCCGGCGAGCGATCCGTCGCCGGACCGAACTCATGGCGTAATTTCGGAAATCATACCCGTACTTCAGGTAGATCGCTTCCAGCAGCAGGCTGATCTCTATGTTTTCGTTCTGTGTCACTTTCATGTCTTTTCGTTACTGATTGGTTATGACATTCATATAACCACACCCTCAACAACGACAGCAGCTTGTCGATCTCGACGGGTTTGGCCAGGTAGTCGCTGGCGCCGGCTTCAATGCACTTGGCGCGGTCGCCCTGCATTGCCTTGGCCGTCAGGGCGATGATGGGCAGGTTCTTGTGCTGTTCCATCGCACGAATTTGCCTGATGGCTTCGTAGCCGTCCATATTGGGCATCATTATGTCCATGAGGATCAGGTCTATGTCGGGAGTTTTCGCCAGAGTTTCCAGGCAGTTTTCGCCATCGCTGGCCATTTGCAGACGCATGCCCTTGGTCTCCAGCATACTGCCCAAAGCAAAGAGGTTCCGCATGTCGTCATCGACCATGAGCACGGTCTTGTCCTTGAGGATATTCTCCTTGTCGTGGACCATGTGGATCATGTTCCGCTGGTGTTGGGGCAGGTTCCGTTCGAGGCGGTGCAGGAACAGGGTTGTCTCATCGACGAGTCGCTCGGGCGATCTGGCGCCCTTAACGATGATCCGCTGGGCCAGTTCGCCCAGGTCGGCACGTTCGGTGTTCGAGAGGTCCTTGCCCGTCAGAATAATCACGGGCATGTGGTCCATCGACGCGTCCTGACGGAGTTTTCGGAGCAAATCGATTCCCTGCATGTCGGGCAAACTCAGGTCGAGGGTCATGCAGTCAAACGATCCGTTGGCGATCAACTCAAGAGCTTCAGAGCCGGTCCGGGCAATTGTGACATCCAGGCCATGGTCGCTGACCAGGCTGACAATGACCGAAGAGACCGCCGGATCATCTTCGACAACCAACAAGCTCCGCATCGAATCCGGGGCGAAATGCTCTATAGTGGCGAAGGCCTCGTCCAGGTCTTCCGTGCTGACGGGCTTCTTGAGGAAGCCCACCGCGCCGATGTCCAACGCCTTGATCTCTTTCTCGGTGCCGGAAATTACATGCACCGGGATGTGACGTGTCTTGAGGTCGTCCTTCAATCTCGATAGCACCGCCAGCCCGTCCATGCTTGGCAGGGTGATGTCCACCAGGGCGGCGCTGGGCTGGTAGTAATCAGCAAGATGAAGCCCCGTTTCACCATCGTGAGCGATTAGGCATTTGAAGCCTTTCTTGCGAGATACGTCAGCCAGGATGCCCGCAAACACCGGGTCGTCCTCGATAATCAAGATGGATTTGTCGTTGTGATGGATATCGTTGCGATCATCGGAGACAGCGGTGCACGGAGCCTCGACAGGTCGCGATTTCGAGGGCAATACTTCGCTGGCGGTAGCGACCGGAAGCGGACTCTGCGTGCGATCGGGTCGGGCCGTTGGAGTCTGATCCGTTGAGGCGACTGACTCGTCCGATGGTTTTGTCGCTGGCGCTTTCAGCGGCAGGACTATCGAGAACGTACTGCCTTGACCCTCTGTGCTGGTCAGGCTTAACTGGCCTCCGAACAGTTTGACAAGTTCCCGGGAAATCGACAGGCCCAGCCCCGTTCCTCCATACTTGCGATCAATCGTACCGTCGACCTGCTGAAACGCCCCGAAGATCATTTCCTGCTTGTCGGCTGGTATGCCTACCCCTGTGTCGGTCACGTTGAATGCGATCCCCTGACACGAAGAATTCGCGGTTTCGTTATCCAGGCGACCCGGCGCTACTTCCAGCGTCACGCTGCCTTCGCCGGTGAACTTGAAGGCGTTGGACAGTAGATTTTTGAGGATCTGTCCGAGACGCTGGGCGTCAGAGCTTATGGTTTTGGGCAGTTGTTCGTCCAGTGAGACGATAAAATCGAGGCCTTTCTCGTCGGCGATGTGCCTGAACTGGTTCTCGATATCAGAGGCGTAGCTCTGGACGTCGATCGTTTCGTAGACAAGTTGCATTTTGCCCGACTCGATCTTCGACAGGTCGAGAATCTCGTTGATCAACTGAAGTAGATCCTCGCCTGAGTTATTGATCGTCGTGGCGAAATTCACTTCCTTTTCGGTCAGGTTGCCCGACTCGTTGTCGGCCAGCAATCGCGATAGGATCAGAAGGCTGTTCAGCGGCGTGCGAAGTTCGTGAGACATGTTGGCCAGGAACTCGGATTTGTAGCGGCTGGTGATTTCGAGGTCGCGAGCTTTTTCATCGAGGACCAGTTGCGTGGTTTCCAGTCGCTCGTTGGTCTTGCACGCTTCGTCTCGCTGGTGCTGGAGGGCCTGGGTCTGCTCCTCGAGTTGCTGATTGCTCTCCTCGAGTTCAACCTGCTGAGCCAGCAGGCGATTCTCTGACTCTTTCAGAGTCTGGGCCTGTTCTTCGAGTTCTTCGTTGCTCTGTCGCAGTTCCTCCTGCTGGGACTGTAGTGTCTGGCTTTGGCGTTGTGTCTCGGCCAGTAGGTTCTCAATCCGTCGACGGGCGCGGACCGAACTGACTGCCACCGCCAGACCTTCTGCGACCTGTTCCAGGAACTGTTTGGCCCTTGGGGCAAACGGTTCGACCGAACCCAGTTCAATAACGCCCTGAGTTAGTCCGTTTCGGATGATGGGTACGATGAGGATATTGCGGGGGGGCGACTGGCCCAGACTGGAACTGACGACAATGTAGTCGTCCGGGATGTTGGTCACCAGGATGCTCTGCTGCTCTCGGGCCGCCTGGCCCACCAGTCCCTGGCCGAACTCGATCGTGTCGGAGAGGTCATTGTGCGTGTCGTAAGCGTAAGTGCCGATCCGTTTCAGATTCTCGGAATCTGTGGTCCGGTAGAACACGCCGATCTGTGCGCCGGTGCGATTGGCGAGATAGGCGATGGCCTTTCCGGCAAGTGCTTTGATATCATGCTCGCCGCGGAGCAGTTTGTTAAGTTCGGTCTGACCGCTCTTGAGCCAGTTGCTCTGTTCGAGGTCGGCTTGGCTGGTATCGAGATTGTCGGCCATAACGTCCAGAGAACGGGCAAGCTGACCGATTTCATCTGACTGTGTCATGCTCAGGCGTAGCGAGAAATCGCCGCTGCCTACAACCACCGCCTGGTCCCGCAACTTGCCCAGGCGCCGCGTGAACGACAGAGACAGCCACAAACTCGTCACGATGGAAACAAGAGTCACAATGCCCGCAGTGAGGAGGATATGGTGGCGAAGGGATGCCAAGGGGGCAAGGATTTCGTCGGCCGGATACTCCAACGCCAGGGTCCACCCCAGGTCATTGTGCGCTCCGGCGCTGCCCGAGAAACCGCAGGTAATTATCGCATTGCCGAGTTCCAGGTCATCGGCCTCGAAAGTTACTGTATTTGCGGTAGCGGGGCGGTCAAATGCATGGGGATACCGTTTTTGCATGGCGCCCACACCATCGCCGTCGAGCGACGAGAAGATCAGGCGTCGTTGGCGGTCCATAAGTAACACGTGGAATCGCCGTGTTTGGCCCTCTACGCTCATGGTTTGCTCGACGTCATTTTTGAGAATGGAGATGATCTGGTCCATGCTGAGGACGGTCTTCATAACGCCAAGCAACTCGCCATTCTCGTCGTCAATCCTGATGCACACGTCGCGACTGAATACGCCGGAACTCTCATCATACCCCACCTCGCCGAT
>JABGPF010000356.1 GCA_018645065.1 Phycisphaerales bacterium | reverse complement strand
GGCTTTGTGGCAAATTCCGTTTGTCGTTAATAATTGTGAGAATGCGTTTGCCCTGGGCAATATCGCACATTCATAGCAGACAACACCGGAAAATGGCCCAGACACCCCCTTACGTAAGATTCTGCAAACTTAACAAATAACCCCCGCCCGCTTGTCGGGGAGCGTTACAACTCCACTTCGAACGGTTGATACGCTGGTTTGTACAGGTAATTGGCGAATGAGGCGTTTACGCATTGCGTGACGCCTTCGGTGGTTATTCCGTGCCCTTCATGGATATGGCCGAACACGTGAATTTTCGGTTTGACTACTTTGATCCTGGCCAGCAGATCTTCGCATCCGACGCTCTCGGCGTTTCTGATCTTGTCTCCATGGCCCATCGGCGGCCCGTGCGTGATCAATACGTCCGTATCGTCGGGGATCATGCGCCATTTGTTTCGCAGCGGTTCGCCTCTCGGGAGGTTGAAGGCCCAGTCGCAGAACTCCGGCTGCCACGGACTACCGTAAAACTTGACCCCGTCGATCACAATTTCCTGGTCATGCAGCAAAATCGCATTTGTCAGAACGCCACGCGCTCGATCCAGATTCTTTTCAAAGCAGAAGTCATGATTGCCCGCAATGACGATCTTGTGTTTGTAGTCGATGGTTCCGAGCCAGTCATTAAATGCGGCCAGCTCATCCCAGCCGCCCCTTTCGGTCATGTCGCCGGCGTGAACGAATATCTCTCCCCCGGGCGTCTTAGCATGCATGTGCAAACTGTGTGTGTCGCTGGTTACCGTAATCTTCATGATATCCTTCCTGCCATGATTAGCGACATTATAGCCCCCAGCCACACCCAAGGCACCTTATTTCTGGTACGGGTGACGAATCGCTGTGCGACATAAACAGGGGGTCGTTACGGCAAGGGCGTGTGGTCTGTTGACAGCAGCGTTCTCAAGGCAACGTTGCTGGGCGGCGCTTCGGTCTTTATGCTATACCGCTGAAGTGCAAGCCTGTCATGCTGGCGCAGTATGGTATTATCCGAAAAGAATCCGAAAAGAATGTCCAATTTAGTTGCCAGCGGCGGAATTATTACATGGAAGTAAAAGATGATCATGAGCGATTTACTCGGCTGCTGATCCAACATGAGCCCGAATTGCTGCGATGCGCGTTGGTTGCCGTACCGAATCGCGCAGATGCGCGTGATATTCTACAGGAGTGTTCTGTGGCGTTGTGGCGAAGTTTTTCGCAGTACGATCCGAAGCGCCCGTTCGCTAACTGGGCCCTGGGCTTCGTGCGGATTGAAGTGCGTCGTTTTCTGCGTAAATCCGCGCGCCGTGCCCAATTGACTGTGCGGGCTGCGGAGTTATTGCTTCAAGACGAGCAGCAATACGCTACGGAACTTGATGAACGTGAGAGCTTTCTGAAACACTGTTTTGACGCCCTCCCTGAACCCCATCGCCGGTTGCTCCACGGGTACTATCATAACGAACATCCCGTCAGCGAATTGTCTGAGCAGACTGGGCGATCGGTGGACGCCGTTTACAAAATGCTCCAACGAATTCGGTTCGCATTGCATCAGTGTATCGAATCGAAAATGAGGAGAACCGAAGCATGAACACGCGCGATTGGAAATCCGTAATCGCCCGACACCTCGACGGCGTCGCTTCGCCGGACGAAGTCGTCGAGCTTTCGTCGCAGATTGAAACTGACCCCGAGACGCGAAAGCTGTACCTGCAAATGGCCCGCATTCACGCGACTCTGGCGGCCGATGATTTGCCCGAGCCGTCGGTGGAAGACGAAATCCCCTGCCAAGCGTGTGAGGAATTGCCCGGTAGGGGCGGTCGATCATGGAGACCCTTGGCGCTGTCGGGGATCGCTGCCGCTGTTTTGCTCGCCCTTGCCGCGAGCTTTTTCTTCATGCGTCCGAACGCCGAACACACGATCGCGAAAATTACCGGGTTGAGCGGATCTCTGCAGTGGACCGGCGATGGTGGTCGGGTTTTCCACAACCTGAGCGTGGGAACGGAACTGCGGGGAGGGACAATCGAGGGAATGGCGCCCGGTTCGTGGTTCGAATTGGAGTTCAATGACGGTTCTACGGTGACGATCTCCGGAAACTCGACTCTCACTTTTTCGGACCACGGACAGAAGAAGCTGCATCTCAAGTCAGGCGGTGTTTCTGGCGATGTGAAGCCCCAACCGACGGGCAAACCGATGCTCATCTACACTCGCACGGCCAGACTCGAAGTGCTGGGCACTCAGTTTGAGATCGACGCCGAACTTCAGGCCACCACTCTAAACGTCAGCGAAGGGACTGTGCGAGTCAAACGTCTCAGCGACGGCAGCACGGTCGACGTTCCCGCAAAGCACCGCATTATCGCCGCCGCCGATCACAAGCTTCTGCCCATACCAGCCCTCGATTCGGTGGACCGCTGGTCCAGTCAACTGCATCTAGGCCCCCGCGCGACCCAAGGGAAGTGGTCTCCGAAAACCGATACCCGGGCCGCCGGGCTCAGTGCAATCCCATATACCTCGCCCCAAGGCCCTACGATCTACACAGTGGGGTTCGGGCTCTCTCGTGGCGACAAGCCGCCTGTCATAGTTCAGTCCGGCTCCCGTCTCCGGGTCCGCGGGCGCGTCGCCTCAGCCCACAAAGTGTACTTCGGCGTAACGGTCAGGGGTTCGGGCGGTCAGTTCGCCGGGCGTTTTCAGACCACTCGACCGGCTTCAGCGTTTCAAGACGGACGGGATTTTGAGGTCGTTCTGGAGTTTCGGGACTTCCAGCTCGACCCATCGCTCCGCGAAATAAAGAGCAGGCTGGCCGGCGACCCGTTCGGTCTGAATGTCGCAACCTTCTGGTGCCACACCCTCGACAAACAGGCGGGGTTAGAGCTGACTGAGGTCGAATTGATTCCCCCGTCCGACAGTAAAGGAATTTGAATATGCCACACGACAAGACAAGCGGTCAGTCTGTAACTGCAAAAATTACCAGGCGTGAGTTTGTCAGTGCAGCCGCTGCGGCCGCTTCGCTTACTATCGTTCCTGCCAGCGTGTTTGCGGCGCCGGGTAAACAGGCGCCAAGCGACAAGCTCAATATCGCTTGCATCGGCGTTGGGGGGAAAGGGTTCGATAACCTCAGAAACGTGAGTACCGAAACGATTGTCGCGATCTGCGATGTCGACGAAAAGCGAGCCGCCGAAGCTTTCAAGCAGTATTCCAAAGTTAAGAAATACTACGATTTTCGACGACTGCTCGACAAGGAGCACAAGAATATCGACGCGGTGGTCGTCTCCACGCCTGATCACGTACATATCCCGGCGACAGTGATGGCCATGAAAATGGGCAAGCACTGCTACACCGAAAAACCCATGGGTCAGAACATCGCCGAAGTGCGCGAAGCTACGAAAATCGCTAAACGCTACGGCGTGGCCACTCAGCTTGGTACCGGAGCCCACTCCGGTCCGAATTACCGTGGTGTAGCAAAGATGATCAAGGCAGGGGTAATCGGCGACGTCACCGAAGCTCACTGCTGGTGCGATAAGTCCTGGCCGTCGAAGAACCGCCCCAAAAACTCGCCGCCGATCCCCAAGACCCTGAAATGGGATCTCTGGCTTGGCCCGGCTCCTAAGCGTCCTTATCATCCTTGTTATTTACCCTTGAGTTGGCGGGGCTGGTGGGATTTCGGTAACGGACGAATCGGCGATATGGGCTGTCACATGATCGACCTGCCATTTACGGCGCTCGACCTGAAATATCCGCTCACGGTGGAATCCAAAAGATCCACCCCGATCTACACCGAAAGCGCCCCGGCGTGGTTGATAAGCACCTGGACCTTCCCAAAACGCGGTAAGCTGCCGCCGGTAACGCTTACATGGTACGACGGAAACAAGCGTCCTCCGCTGCAGAAAAAACACAACATGCCCGACTGGCCGGAAGCTACTATATTCGTAGGCACAAAAGGCATGCTGATTGCCGACTACGGACGCTACAAACTTTTCCCCGAAAAGGATTTCGCCGGCGTGCGACGCCCGCATGTGCAAGGCAGCAATCACCATCAGGAATGGATAAAGGCCAGCAAAACCGGAAGTCCGACCGGGTGCAATTTCCAATACGCCGGACCGCTGACAGAGACCGTGCTGTTAGGTGCAGTTGCATGTCGCGCTGGTAAGAAACTGGAATGGGACGCAAAGAACCTCAAAGCCACCAACTGCCCCGAAGCCGATCAATTCATCCGCCGAACCAACCGAAAAGGCTGGGAACTCTAATCGGAAGGAAAAAAACATGAAACGTAAACCCGGACTTACCCGACGTGAGTTTGCAACCGCAGCCGCAGGCGCCGCTGCACTTACGATTCTCCCGCGACACGTTCTTGGCAAGAAAGCTCCAAGCAACCTGATCAATATCGCTGTGGTGGGTTCGGGGGGGCATGGAGCATTTGTCGTTAACCAGATGCTCAAGGTTGGCGGGATAAACCTGGTCGCCCTTTGTGATGTGGATTCCTGGTCCGCCAACCACATCGAAACAAAGGAGTACGGTAGTCGCCACATCACGGGCCTGTTCAAGCGATTCCCCAAGCTCCCGAAGTACAAAGATTTCCGGGTCATGCTCACCAAGGAGAAGGACAATATCGACGCGGTCGTGATAACGACGCCGGAACATATTCACATCTCGGCGGCGGCGATGGCAATGAAAATGGGCAAGCACGTTTACTGCTCCAAGCTGCTCGGACATAACATCCACGAAATACGCCTGGCGACGCAACTGGCTGAGGAATACGGAGTGATTACCCAAATGGGAATAGGTAATCACACCACCGAGATATTCCACCAGGCCGTCGAGATTATCCAGGCCGGTGATATCGGTGAAGTAAAAGATGCGTTTGTCTGGTGCGATAATGAATGGGATAAATACCAGGGGCCCAAGGCCTGGCCGCCAAGAGCGGTAAGGAACTATAACCCCGCCTTTGCCGATAAACAGTTAAGGGAGAAAAAGCCCGTCCCGGATAACCTCGATTGGGATTTGTGGCTTGGACCCAGGGAGCCCCATCCCTATCCGGGCACAGGACGCCGTTTTTATCATCCCTCAAGTTGGCGAAGTTGGTGGGATTTCGGCAACGGGCGGATTGCCGACATCGGCAGTCACGCTGTAGACCTCGTATTCTGGGCGTTGGATTTGAAGTATCCGTTAACGGCTGAATGTTCCGGACCGGGTCGGGCCGCACTGGAACGCGTACCGCCCTGGCAGAAAGCTACCTGGACATTTCCGGCACAAGGAAAGAAACCACCGGTAACGCTGAAATGGGTCCACGGAAACAAGCGTTTTGATGAACTAAAGAAGTTGGATCTGCCTCATGAGTGGCCCGTTGGAATACACTTTGTCGGTAGCGACGGAAGGCTG
>JABGPF010000355.1 GCA_018645065.1 Phycisphaerales bacterium | reverse complement strand
ATAGTCGGCCTGGACAAAGGAGCGGTCAAGACCGGACAATCACTGATAAAAACTCTCAGCGAGCGCAAATCCGGAGAGAAGATCACCCTCTGGGTAATGCGTATGGGCAAGAAAATCCAGATCCCTATCGTTCTCGGAAAGCCCGTGCCCGCAGACAAGGCCCAACTCCTTCACAAGCAACCGCACCTGAGTCCGTGGAATGTCCAGCGAGACATAACGCGACTTCACCCCCACGTAATGCTCCGCAAGGGCAAGACCGGCGACTGGGAAAAGATGGAAGGCAAGGATTTGCCCGAAGCGATCCGCAAGATGCTGAAATCTATCCCGAAGAACGTGGCTCCGGACAACAAAGTCAACGCTTCGGTGAGCGCCAAAACCGTTATCCACACGAAGGATTCCGAAGGCTCCGACGTGCGAATCGAGACTGACGAAACCGGTAAGATCACAGTCCGCCGCAAGCAGCGCGCCGATGACGGTAGCGAGACTGATGAAACGAAGGTTTACAAGAACCGCGAGCAACTTCGCCTTTCAGACCCCGACGCCTTCGATATGCTGAAGAAGTGCAACATAAAGATATTCACATCGACCAAGACCGGACAAACAAAGAAGCCCAAGCCGGGCAAAATGCCCGAAATAAAATTGTTCACCAGCGGTGATCACGCCAAGCTCAACAAAGAACTCCGTGAACAAATCCTAAAGAGCATCGAGAAGATGAATCTGCCCGAAGAAACAAAAAAGCAGATCATACAGCAGTTGCAAGCCAAGCAGAACAAAACCGGCGCCAAAAAACCTCAGCCGCAAAAAACTGAAAACCGCAACGACACTCAGAGCTAAACAAATCGTATCCGACAACCCTGGCGAGGGAAAATAGGAAAGCGTCATGAAACACACAACGACTTTTGCATCCATCGTCTGCGTACTCATCCTATCTGTCGCAACAGCACATGCCGGCGTCCAAGTCATTTCAGAGCGGAATGAACCTGGAACAGCAACGAGCAAGTTCAAGTTCAAAAAAATCCCCTCGCCGTCGCGCACGGACGCCGCGGCCAATGCGTCTTTTTCAATTATCGGTTCGCGACAGGATCCGAACGGGGCCGGAGTTCGTGTGCTTCACGACGGCCAGGCACCTGGCAACAACGATGAACCCTCTGCTAATTTTTTCTTCACACAAGGCGCCAAAGGCGGGCGCATCCTGCTGGACCTCGGCAAGCCCACTGCTGTAAAACAGATCAACACATACTCGTGGCACAGCCAATCGCGGGGACCGCAGGTCTACAAGTTGTACGCCGCCGCCGGATCGGAAAAAGGCTTAAACGCCAAACCGCAAAAGAACGTCACGCCTGACCAGGCCGGATGGAAACTACTGGCCTCAGTAGACACCAGACCGAAACAAGGCAGCCCCGGCGGACAATATGGCGTGAGCGTGTCCGACACTGCCGGTAAAACAATAGGCACGTTTCGATACCTGCTCTTCGACGTCTCGCAAACGCAAAACCAAGATATATTCGGCAACACGTTCTTCAGCGAAATCGACGTTGACGATGGAAAGTCCCATAAACCGCCGCCAACCCCAAAGCCCGAAACAGTATCTATTGCCGACGGATGTGAAATAATCCTGGACTACACCCAAATGCCCGAACTGAAAGATTGGATCAACGCCAGCTTAAAACCGGTATGCGTGAAATGGTACCCGATCATAGTTAAAATGCTCGCCGCCAAGGGGATCGACGCGCCCAAGCGTTTCAGTATAACGTTCCGCCCCAATATGCGAGGCGTGGCGGCAACAGGCGGAACCCGCATTTACTGCGCCGGACGATGGTTCAAACAAAACTTACAAGGCGAGGCCGTTGGCGCAGTCGTGCACGAAATGGTGCATGTGGCCCAACAGTATCGCCCTGTTCGAGGCGGTAGACGCAACCCGAGCTGGATGGTTGAAGGACTCGCCGACTACATTCGCTGGTTCTGCTACGAACCGAAATCAAAACGCCCGCGGGTCAATCCCGCTCGCGCCAAGTACACCGACAGCTATCGCACAACAGCAGCGTTCATGAACTACGCCGTGGAAAATTACGACAAGGATATCGTCCGCAAGTTCAACGCAGCAATGCGCCAGGGAAAATACGCTCCGGAACTGTGGAAAAAATACACAGGGAAAACGATAGACGAACTGTGGGCCGAGTTCATAAAGACCCTACCGAAACGATAGCCCCCCCAAGTCGCCCTAGAGCGAGCCTTTGGTGCTGGGGATCTGACCGGCTTGGGCCGGGTCGATCGTTTTGGCTTGTCGCAGCGCCCTGGCCAGGGCCTTGAAAATCGCCTCGGCGATATGGTGATCGTTAGACCCGCGCGGCACGGTCACGTGCAGGTTCATCCCTGCAACAGCGGCCAGTCGCGTGATGAACTCTTCGATAAGTTGAGTGTCGAACGTGCCAATCTTATTACCAACGAATTTCACTTCGAACACTACCGCCGGCCTGCCCGAAAGATCAAGCGAAACTTCAGCCAATGCTTCATCCATAGGCACCGACGCCGAACCGTAGCGATTAATGCCCGCCTTATCGCCAAAAGCTTCGACGAGCCCCTGTCCGATGCATATCGCAACATCCTCGACGGTGTGATGATCATCAATATGCAAATCGCCCTCAGCAGCTACGGTCAAGTCGATAAGCCCGTGCTTTCCGAGATGATCCAGCATGTGATCGAGAAAGCCCACACCGGTGGCGTTTTTCACCTGCCCGGTCCCGTCGAGGTTAAGCTCAACGGTTATCGACGTCTCGTTAGTTGTGCGATTTATAGTCGAAGTTCTTTGTCTGTCACTCATTATATTGCTCGTTTGGGCGGTTTAATTACGCCATTATTTCTTTCAGGGCGGCGATCAGAAGACCGTTCTCTTCGTCCGTGCCGACGGTTATACGCAACTTATCGGACAAAATCGCCTGGTTCTGGAAGTATCGGACTAGTATTCCCCGCGCCTTTAACGCTTCGTATATTTCCGAGGCGTTGCCAGTGGCCGGTCGCGCGAGAAGGAAGTTCGCCTGCGAAGCCGGGAAGGTGAAACCAAGCTCGGCAAGTTCATCGCTAAGGGCCTCGCGCGAGGCGATTACCTTGCGTGCGTTTGCGTTTTTGTGGTCCTGATCGGCCATCGCGGCGGCGCCTACAGCACACGCAACAGCGTCTACATTATAGATAGCCTTGGTTTTCACGAGCCCCTGAAGCACCGGCGGCGGTGCGATGGCGAATCCCATTCGCAGCCCAGCCAGCGAGTACCCTTTCGACAAGGTTCGCAGGACAATAACGTTATCGTGCGAAGCGGCCAGCATGAGTGCATTTTCGCGTGAGAAGTCTGCATACGCCTCGTCGATCACCAGCAACCCGCTGAGCCTCCCAGCCAGTTCGTCCAGAGCATCGCACGAGGTGAGCACGCCTGTGGGACTGTTCGGGCTGGCGACGAACGTTACGTCGGCGTCCTGGTCGGCGAGTTGTTCAATGGCCTCGGACGGTTCGCAGTCCAGCGGAATGCACGTGGCGTTTTCGATATTGCTCTGCACTTCGTAGAATTCGAACGTCGGGGCGACGAAAGTGATTTTCTTGCCCGGTTCGAGGCATGCTCGCGAGATCATCACAAGGACATCGTCGCTTCCGTTACCCGGGATTACCCGCTCTGCCGGAACGTCGAGCACATCGGCAACCACGCCGCAGAACTCCCGCGCCATCGGATCTGGATATTTCCGCAGACAGTCTGCATCGAAGGCGTGGAGAACCTCGATGGCGGCCGGTGAGGGCGGATACGGATTCTCGTTGGTGTTGAGTTTGATAATCTTCTGGCCGGGCAACGGCTGGGCGCCGGGCACGTATGGTGTCATTTTATCGATATTTTTTCGGAAGTATGACATTGTTTTGCCTACTGATCTTGTGAAGTTGATTGCGTGCGAATTCTAA
Organism: Phycisphaerales bacterium; assembly: GCA_018645065.1. GTDB lineage: Bacteria > Planctomycetota > Phycisphaerae > SM23-33 > SM23-33 > BS750m-G57. The sequence continues at coordinate 1,442 of JABGPF010000355.1, read as the reverse complement.
CCGCATTTGCGTGCGCGGTCAGGCCTTCGCGTGTGGCGAAATCGATAACATCGTCGGCGTCGCTGTGAAGCGATTCGGCGTCATAGCTTAAAATACTTGCCGCTGTCAGGAAATCGTTGCAGCTCAGCGGTCCTGAGAACTTGGCTGTCCCGCCTGTTGGAAGCACGTGCGACGGGCCTGCGTAATAATCGCCCAGCGGGACGGGCGTATTTGAGCCCAGGAACACCGCTCCTGCGTTGCGGATTTTGTCCAGTGACGCCTGGTCGTCAACGGTGATAATTTGCAAATGCTCTGTGGCGAAATCATCGGCCACCCTGCAAGCCTCGTCAAGGTCAGCAGTTATGATTATCCCACTGTAAGCCTCCAGACACGCCAGAGCCTCTTCATTGCGTTCCAACACGGGCAGTTGCGCGTTGAGTTCGACCAGAACCGCATCGGCCAATTCGCTGCTGGGGGTAACCAGAATCGCCGATCCCGGATAGTGTTCGGCTTGGGCGAGCATGTCGGCTGCGACGTATTTAGCTTCTGCTGTATCGTCAGCTACTATAAGCACTTCGCTCGGACCGGCCACTGAATCGATACCAACTCGCCCGAAGAGTTGTCGTTTCGCTTCGGCAACGAATGCATTTCCGGGCCCGACAATTTTATCCACCGGCGTTATGGTTTCAGTTCCGACCGCCAAAGCAGCCGCCGCCACCGCCCCACCGAGTCGATAAACCTCGGTAATCCCGAGTTCACCGGCAAGTGCAAGCAGCATCGGGTTCAGATCTCCGCCGGTGGGCGGTGAGACAATCACGATTTGCTCGACACCTGCGACTTGCGCGGGCACGATCGTCATCAGCACGGTCGAGGGGTATATCGCCTGTCCGCCGGGCACGTAGACGCCCGCTCTAGCCATTGGCGAGTATCGCACCCCGAGCGTTCTCCCACCGCGTTTCAGCGCCGGCGGGTCAGTTATCAGGATAGATTCCTGATATTCGCGTATATTTTCAGCCACTCGACGCACGAGTTGCAGGAATTCTTCGTCTGCGGCTTGATGGGCGGCTCGAATTTCCTCTTCAGTCACGCGCATGTTTTCAGGCGTGATGCTGGCTTGGTCGAGACGTGATGTCATCGCGGCCGCGGCGCGATCACCACCGTTTTCGACGTCATCAATTATATCGCGTACGATTGCGCGCACGTCCAGAGCCCCGCCGCCGGCGGTAAGTTCACCCTTACGCAGCATATCACGCAGCGCCGCAGCATCGGCAAGGCCCTGCGGTGAGTCAGTTCTAATGATCGAAATATTCATAGTACAACCAATTTACGCACACCGAACGTGTTTTGCAACTGTCTGCCCCCTTTGTTCAGGGCAAACGCATTCTAACACCAAACGGCAACGGCTTTTGCCACAGAGATCACAGAGAACGGCAACGGCAACGGCAAACGGCCTTGCCACAGAG
>JABGPF010000354.1 GCA_018645065.1 Phycisphaerales bacterium | reverse complement strand
GGGATTACTTTGAAGGATGTTTTGGAGTGTTTCCAAGAACTGATTATGTTAAAAGTGTACAAGCCTTCGATTTTTTCCGAAAGCGATGTGAGGGAATATAAAAGACGTTTTGATTTAAGCACTGTCATTTATAATGGTAAGTCCATCGGTGGAATTGGCAGTGCATTGCGTGGCGAGCATTGATCCAGCCGACCGGCCAACTGGCGCCCCGGTAATATGTTCGGCCGGAGTTTGCATGAAAAAAGCTCTGTGTCCATATGCGAAGGTCGTGTTGAGTTGATTGTAATACCGTGTGAAAGCTACTTGGCAGCGAGCGTGTCTTTGCATAGGCGATCAACTTTTTGTAGTAGTGATGGGAATCGAAATTCTCCATCCATTGTCTTCACCAACTCAGCCGCCACGGTTGGGTCGATACCTGCTGCGGTTATGTAAAGTGGCTTTTCACTCACCCCGCGCAGGACAGGGATAGCCTCGGACCCCCTGAAGTAATTCTTGGCAACGCCTATTACAGGTATTTCGCCGTTCAGGGCGTCGTAGAGATGTGCGCCGAGTCCGGCCTTACCTTCCGCCAGCCAGGCGTAACCGTCCACGACTATGACGTCAAGATCCTCTTCGATCTCTTTCAGGACTTCCAGAATGCAGGGCAGTTCGCGAAGGTAGAATTGCCCGGGCACGTAGTCTGCAATTCCTGTAATCATCGCGGTCAGTTCACGTCGGGCTGCCGCATCCTCCCATTTTTCGAACAACAGGCATGCCGCACACGCGTTGCCTTCATCTCCGTATTGAACATCCACACAAGCTAACATTGTTTTCATCCTACGTTCTGGTATCTATAGCGATTATCGCTTTGATGTTGGTTGAGGTGGTTCCCGAAGTCAATGGGTGTATTATAGATGGAGAGGCTGACCGAGCCAGTGAATTCCTCCTGAGCAGAGTAGGCAATCCGCCCCCTGCCTCATTGTGCGAATGTGATAGCAGCAAGGCCGGGAACGCCGATCTCCTGATCGGCATTTAGCCAGTTGGACGTTCAAATGCGGGGTACGTTAAGTGCCAATCAGGAGATTGGCGTTCCCGGGAAAAACCCAAGCCTGTGCGGCATAAGAAATATTGGGACGGATCAGTGGTTCTTCTTGTTGCCGCCCATCTTTCGGGTTTTGTTCTTTTTCTTCGACGTGCAATTCAGGGAACAGCCGCATAATTACTGAGATAATTCAGATTCGCCAACAGAATTGTTGCCAACGGTTCTGTTGTATTTCTTTTTGGCTCCGGGTGTAATCATCATTAACATTGCGTTGACAATGATTTAAGGCCAAAAAGCATGTATCCCGCGCACAACACAGAAGTATAACTTCTACTTATCAGAACTAATATTTCTACTTTTTCTTGCCGATGAAGAAATATATCGCTAGAATTGATGAAATGGAACTAACCAATAACAATCTTTTGCGTCTGCTGCAGGAACTCGATGAGTGGATGGAGCTTGAGGATTGCCCGCCCGTTGGCTGGGTCGTTTGCGGTGGTGCAGCCCTTGGACTCCAGGGTCTACAGAGTCGCCCTACACAGGATGTTGACGTTCTTGGCTGTTGGAATAAATCGGTGCTCAGCGTGTCCAGTATCGATTCGTTTCCCCCAAACATTACCGCCTGCATCCGCCGAGTAACGGACAACCACCCGGAACTGGCGGGTCTGGGGACGAACTGGATCAACCTTGGCCCCCGCCGCCTGATGCAAGGCGGACTTCCCGAGGGTTTTGCCCAGCGGCTTGAGGAGTTACGAGTCGGTAATAAACTGACGTTGCAGTTGCTCGGTCGACAAGACTTGCTCGCCCTGAAACTCTACGCCGCCGCCGATGACATGGCAAGGCGACAGGAAATTCACTACGACGATCTCAAGAAACTCGCTCCGACGTTCGATGAACTCGATTTCGCGGTGGAATGGATTCGCACTCGCCGGGACTTTGAGACCATAAGCATTGGCGTGAAAGACGTATTGAGGAGACTTGGCCATGACGACCTCACTTATTACGTTTGAAAATCAAATCCACGAATGGTTGCTGGACTTACTCCACAGCCAGTGGCGTCTGCTGGGCGTTCCGTTCAGCACATCGCGATCACCGCGCCCCCATGAAGTTATCGACCCCGAAGCGTTGCTCTGGTGCTCGCTGGAGTTTTTCCCTTCCGAGCCCAGGCTACGAGAGCAGGTGCTTGCCTGGTTGGCGGGAAATGACAAGTGCCTGCTGCGCCCGCGTATCCGCAAGTTCGCCCGGGGTCAATCTGATCCCAGATCAAACATATGGAATGTTTTGGACCCGCAATGGAAATCGAACGTCATCGAGCCGACCCAGCCATGCTACGGGCAGAAATCCGTTGCCCAGTTGCTTCAATTCTGTCGCGACCTGGCGGACAAACCCAACCCCGCCGCCACTCTGCGACAGAAGCCTGGACTGCGACAGAGAACCGATGCAACCGTGCTCCTTCGCGCCCGCGATGCCCTCGGGAGCGATGCAAAACATTTTCTGCTGGTGTACCTGCTGGCCAACCCCGGCGGAGCCAAGTTGCGATCAATCGCAACATGGTCCGGTCAGTCGTATCGCAACATTTTCAACGCCGCAAGTCGTTGGGAGGTTGCACATATAGTCTCTATAGAACACGGATACTGCCGCCTGAAGAACCCCGCGCCGTGGGAGGATATCCTCGAACTTGAATCAAATCAAATCCTGCTGTTAGACTGGGCGCGATTTTACGACACCTCCATCCAACTGCTTCAGGCCCTCAACAAGGCCCAAGCCGCATTAATACCAGCAGACAGCCCCGTTATCGCAACCATCCTGCGAGAAGCAGTCGTCGAAATTGAAGCCAATGTCCTGGGCAACGCACCCGCACCCTGCCAAACAGCCCTGGACCTGAAGAACCTGCTGACGAACCAATTGTAAACACAGCCCCCCTTCTGCAGTAATTAACGTTTTCGACTTTTCGTCTGCGAAATTACAGATCACAGGCACGGATTGATTGCTGAAACGTAAAAAACAAGTTCATGACGGATTAGTGGTTCTTCTTGTTGCCGCCCTTCTTTCGGGTTTTGTTCTTCTTTGGCGTGGCCTTGACGTTTTTCTTTGGCAGGCGGGCGGCTAGGTCGGATTTGATTTTCGCCAGGGTCGGGTCCTTGGCGAGGTTCTTGTACTCGTAGGGGTCCTTGTCGTGGTCGTAGAGCTCTTCGCTGCCGTTGGCGTAGCGGATATATCGCCATCGCTCAGACCGCACGGCGTGGTTCTTGTATCCGTGCGTGCAGATCGCCACGCCGTCCCACTCCGCATCGGGGTCAGCCAGCAGCGGCCGGATCGTTTTGCCCTCTACATGGTCAGGGATATCAATGCCTGCGGCCTCGCAGAGCGTTGGGTAAATGCTCATAAAATCGACTGGCTTCTTGCAGATCGAACCAGCTTTGCTCACTCCTGGGATCACCCAGATCAGCGGTGCGCGGGTGGCTTCTTCCCAGAGGGTGAATTTTCGCCAGTGTTCCTTCTCGCCCAGATGCCACCCGTGATCGCCCCAGAGAACGATAATGGTCTTGCCCGCGTGGTCGCTTTTTTCCAGTGCGTCCAGGAGGCGCCCGACGTTCATGTCGGTATAGGCGATTGTCGCGAGATATGACTGAACGGCGTCTTTCCATCGCCCGGACTTGAGAAACTTCGGATGATCGGATGTGTTTCCGATCTTCTGGCCGGCTGGCGGGACATCTTTCAGGTCGCCCTTGATGTGCGGTGGGAGTTTGATCTCGTCGCGTGGGAACATCTTGTAGTATTTTCGCGGGACGGCCCAGGGCAGATGCGGTTTGGTAAGTCCGCAGGCCAGGAACAGCGGTTTGTCGCGTTTCTTGTTGAGTTGTTCGATGCAGAAGTCCGTCGTGTGCCAATCGCCGATGTCCTGATCCTTCATATCCAGCGGAAGAGGCGTGTGGTAGCCCTGGTATTTCTGCGCCCCGCCGCCCGACGGCTTGGGCAGCTTTGGATATTCATCCCACTCCGATGCGTAAACAGCCTTCATGCCCGTCCCGGCGCTGTTGTGGTAGGTTTTGCCCATGCCCGCGACGTAGTAACCGGCTTTGCGGAACGTCGCGTTCAGCGAGACGCCCTCGGGCACGTGCTTCTTCCACGCATTCCCGTTGAGGTAACAGCCCGAAGTGCTCGGGCGCATCCCCGAGAACAACGCAGCCCGGGTGGGCTCGCACGCCGGAGCGGCACAATGAGCGTTACTAAACGAAACGCCCATCTTCGACAACCGATCGATATTCGGCGTCTTAGTCTGCGGATTCCGCCCGGTATAACCAACCCAATGGTTCAGATCGTCAATAGCGATGAACAGCACAGTGGGCTTGTCGGAGCCTTTAGCGCCGCGACTTAACGATGGCAAGAGCGAAACCGCACCCAACCCAACAACGGCCTGCATAAACTGTCGTCTTTTCATAATGTCTCCCTAAGGGACGCCCAGGTTTTGACTATTGCGCCTCGCCAATCCAGGCGATGTGTTTTTCAAGCGGCGAGCCGCCCAGAGCATTTACCAGGCGTTTGTCGGCTGTGACCATAGCAGATTTTGTCTTTATCGCCAACGCCAAATACAAACAATCGTAAACCGTCCGGTCTGTCCGCAACGCCAATTCGAGCGCCGATTCGATCAACTCGCCAGACGATGCGATGCTTATCGGGAGAGTCCGAAAATCAGCCAGAAGCCCAAGCGCGTCGGCATGGTCTATTTCGTTTCGCCTGTGGCGTTTCCAAATGACACTGGCAACTTCAGAAATCATGAGATCAGGTGCGTGCAGTGGGCGGCCTGACGAAAGTAACGCCACGGCGTTATCGGCGAACTGTTCCTGAAAGAACGCTGCGGCGATAACACTGGCGTCAACAACGCAAATCTTCATCGCTGTCGATCCTCAGAGATCAGTTCAGTGCTACTGGTGAACTTCCGTCCGTCAAAACGCTGCTTCCACCCATCGAACATATCCGCAACTTGAGCGGCATCTATGCCTGCGGCCTGCTCCAACACCAACTTGGCCTCGCCCTGAAGCGATCGACCATGTTGCTTGGCGCGAGCCTTAAGCCGATTAAGCGACCCGGCGTCCATTCCTCTAATCAAAATATCAGGCATAACAGTTTCTCCAAAACCAACATCCCGCCCGCTATCATAATGATAGCACCCGATAAAGCTGACCGCAACATCAAATCCGATTTTTTCCGCCGCCAAGACTAAAAATCATCTATCCTGCACACAACGTGGAAATGCAACTTCTACTTTTCGGCTCAGAGACTCAGAGGCTCAGAGGCTCAGAGAACGGCAAAGGCAAAGCAGATGAGGCAAGGAGGAAGACTCTCGCCGTCCTCTGTTTCTCTGCTTTCTCTGTTGTCGTTTTTTCG
>JABGPF010000017.1:35102-37081 GCA_018645065.1 Phycisphaerales bacterium | reverse complement strand
TTCTCTGTGATCTCTGTGGCCAGGCCGTTTGCCGTTGCCGTTGCCGTTCTCTGTGCTCTCTGTGGCAAGGCCGTTTGCCGTTAATAATGGTGAGAATGCGTTTGCCCTGTATGCGCTGACCGCACGGTTGTTATTTTGCTCTATTAACGGTATCTTATCGCAATTGAACGCTCTGTGAAGAAAGGTTCCGATGAAGATTTTTGTGGTGAATTGCGGTAGTAGCTCGATTAAATATCAGCTTTTTGACATGCCCAGCGAGAAAGTGCTCGCCTCCGGCGTGATCGAAAGGTTGGGAGACGAGCAGTCAGGGCTGAAATATGAAACCGATGAGGGATCATGGCGTACAAACGTTCAGGCGCCCGATCATGCGGTGGGTCTGAAGATAATCCTTGATAAACTCGTATCATCTCCGGGCGGTGTGCTCGATTCGATCGACCAGATAGACGGTGTGGGTCATCGCGTGGTCCATGGCGGGGCGGAAGCCGTCGGATCAGTTATCATCGACCAGGACGTTATCGCGATGCTCGAGCGGAACGTTGATCTTGCCCCGCTGCACACCCCGCCGAACCTTCTGGGCATCCAGGCGGCCAGCGAAGTTATAGGCCCCGGGAGACATGTCGGCGTGTTCGATACCGCATTCCTGGCGACGCTTCCGGAAAAAGCGTACAGATACCCCGTGCCCGACGAGTGGTACAAAGAACATCAAGTGCGACGATACGGGTTCCACGGAACCAGCCACAAATACGTAACCTCATGCGCCGCAGAAATTCTCGACAAATCGCCCGACGATGTGAATCTTATTACTGTACACATGGGAAATGGCGTCTCCATGACCGCAGTGTCCGCGGGCCAAGCCGTGGACCATTCGATGGGAATGACCCCGCTTGAAGGCCTGATGATGGGTACGCGAAGCGGTGATATCGATCCGGCGATAGTGTTTTATATGATATCACGCGGGCTGAGCAGCGAGCAAGTTGATGAGGCGCTGAACAAACGCTCGGGTCTGGCCGGTATCTCCGGACGAAGCGATATGCGCGATCTCGTCGCTGCTGAGGCTCAGGGCGATGCGGAGGCGGCTTTGGCGATAGAGATGTTTATCTATCGTATTGTCAAGTACATAGGTTCGTATTATGCTATCCTGCCTCCGCTTGATGCGATCGTAATGACAGGTGGGATCGGTGAAAATTCCACGCGCGTTCGCGGGCGGATCTGCCAGAGCCTGAACCGCCTGGGCGTGATTGTCGATCTGGAAGCCAACGAGAAAATCCGCGGTGGAGCCTCTGGTGTGATCACTACTCAGGACTCCAAACCACCGGTTTGGGTGATACCGACTAACGAAGAAGTTATGATTGCACGGGAGACTTTTCGCCTGGTTGCCGATAAATAAAAAGCAGCGGTCGTATTAGGATTGTGCGGAATTTGTTTCGCCGCCGGAAAGATATCCTAAGTTGAGGCAAAGTTTTCTTTGCCAATGCGCTTCCAGCCTGCGACAATAAGATAGATAGAGTTTACAACATAGCAGGCTATTCGGGCTCGGGCGCCTGGACAGGCCACATGGAGCAAATATCATGCGCACTGATGTAAAGATTGGTATTGCAGTCGTACTAGTTCTGGTTGTTGGGGTGGTGGCTTATATGGTCATGAACTCCGGACCGCAAACTGAACCGGACCCGGTTCCCGGGGCGGGCGATACGGCTGCTGGTGACAGTTCCGGCACCCCGGATCTCGGGCTGTTCCCTACGGATAATTCGGGAACGGGCGCGGGCGATGGCGGTATAAGCGTCGATCTTGGCAGCATCACGCCGATCGATTCTGGTCCGACAGATTTGGGCCCGATTGATGTGGGTCCGACAGATTCTGGCCCGACCGATGCGGGTCCTACAGACACTATTGGTCTTGCTCCTGGTGTGGGCGACGCAGTACCGGCGCCTGCTGACGGAACGGCGGGCGGTTCGGATCTGATAAGCAGCCCTGGTGTT
>JABGPF010000017.1:0-35092 GCA_018645065.1 Phycisphaerales bacterium | reverse complement strand
CCGACGGATGTGGCTGGAGGCGGTAGCGACTTTGTGGACGGGCCTACTGATTTGGGTCCGCCCAGGGATATCCCGTATGATGATTCGCCTGGTGTCATTACCGATATTGGTGTTGGGCCTGCTGACGCAGGGGTTGGCGGGGGAGCCAGGACGTACGTTATCAAGTCCGGTGATCAGTTGTGGAATGTTTCGGAACAGCATTATCAAACCGGGAAGCACTGGCAGCTTATTGTAGCCGCCAATCCGGGACTTAATCCGACTTCGCTCCCGATTGGTAAGACTATCACTATCCCGCCGCTTCCGATTTCGACTGCTGGTGCAGGTGCCGTTAGCGGCGCCGGTTCGGCCGATCCGCTGACCAGCGCTGGTGAAAAAGTCTATGTCGTCAAATCCGGTGATAGCGGGATGTGGGGTGTTTCTGAAAGCCAGTACGGGCACGGTAAGTACTTTCAGGCGATCGCCAAACGCAATCCAAAGGTGGATTCGGCCAATCTTAAGGTTGGTCAGAAGCTCGTTATTCCGTCGCTGGAGCAGGCGAAGATTCTGATTTCAGGCGGAACTGTAACTGCTGGTGATACAGGCGGAAGCGGTGTTACCGTGGTTGGTGCGGGCGGTGGGGCGATTTCCGGCCCGACGCTGGGTCTCGGTGAAAAGATATATGTTGTTAAAGACGGTGATAGCGGAATGTGGGCGATATCCAAGAGCCAGTACGGTGACGGGAAATATTTTACCGCCATCGCAAGCAGGAACCCGAAGATAAATCCGTCGAAGCTGAAAATTGGTCAGAAGATCGTTATTCCTTCGCTCGAACAAGCCCAATCGCATGTTTCCGGCGGTTCGTCGTCGGGCGGTGGGACGTCGAGTCCGGTCCCCAGGCCCATACCAAGACCAAGGCCCACGCCCCGACCCGCGCCGGCGCCAGCGCCGACGGGCGGATCTGACGAGCCTGACTTCAGTTAAGTAAAACTACATCGCCCTGGTGCGACTGAAACTAATCGGGTCTGGCGACAGTGATGTCCCAGACCCGATTGTTTACTGTAAGCTTTCTTTGACCAGAGGGGTGTTTTAGGGTAGAATTTTCGATCAAGATCAATCCAGGCCTCATGCCGAGGCGTTTGTCGTTATGTGCTTGTTTTTTAAATGAATCGTACTGAAACCCCCGCAGCGAGATGAGGATCATGCCCGAGAAAAAGATGAAAAATAGTCTTGTGACGGTTTTGGCTGTTGCGGTGTGCCTGTTTAGCGCAGGATGCTCGAAAAAAAAGGTGAACCCTGGTGCGAACGTTGGTGAACGGACGATTGTTATTCCGACGCATCATGCGGGCACTGTTATGCAGTACGCGCGTCTTGCGGGCAATCGCACGCTTCCGGTGCGCGGATACGGTATCGTTGGGGCGCTAGGTAAAAACGGGTCGTCACAGATACCGCCCCAACTGCGAAACTATCTTATCCAGTACCTGCGAAGACGCGATATCGGTTCGAAAAAGGCCGGGCTCGGTAACCTTCCGCCCGAGAGAATCTTGCGGGATATGGACACCGCTATAGTGGAAATCAGCGGTTCGATTCCGGCATGTGCGCCAAAGGGCAAGGCGTTTGACGTGCAGATTCGTGCTATTGGATCGCAGGTCAAAAGCCTCGAAGGAGGCGTGTTGTACGGCGCCGAACTGCGATTGGCGACGAGTACTATCACCGCGCCGAACAGAGGTTCGAAAATACTGGCCACTGCCGCAGGCCCGGTTTTCGTTAATCCGTTCATTGACGAGACAAAAGTTGCTGAACTGGTCAAACTTCGCGACGGGCGAGTAATCGGGGGAGGGCAGGCCAGTAACTCGCGACCGGTGCTGCTGCAAATGCTGGAACCGGACTTCAGCCGCGCCGCGGTTATCCAACGCAGTATCAACGAACGATTTCAAAGACCAGGCAAGCCTCGCGTTGCTAATGCAAAGGGGTCTGACGTAGTCTCGATAGACATTCCGCCCGAGTGGAGAAAGGACTATGAGCACTTTCTGGACCTTGTAATGCACATGCCTCTTCAGAGCGCCGGTGGGCAGTGGGAAAGAAAAGCTCGCCAGATCGCCCACGCAATGACGCTTCCTGAAGCCAATCACAACGAGCTGTCGTTGGTTTGGGAGGCTATGGGGCGCCGCGCGATTCCCATTTTGGGAAAATACTACACCCAGGCCGACCCGTTCGTATCGTACTATTCGGCGCGAGCGGGCATGAGGCTCGGAGATCTTGTGGCGGCGCCGGAAATTATCCTTCGCACCGCATCGAGTCCGGGAAACCCGTTAAGGGGAGAAGCGATAAAGGAACTCGGGCGTCATAGGCAGTACATCCGAGCGATTGCAGTTTTGCGTAAAACGCTTGACGATTCGAATGATATACTCCGAATTATGGCGTACGAGTCGCTTAAGAAAATAGGGCGAAGCAGCTCGGTGATGACGATTCCTGTCGGAGATTTTCACCTCGATCTGGTGGAATCTGACGGGCGAGGCTTGATATACGCCACTCAGTCCGAAGACTCTCGGATAGTGCTCATGGGCAAGGGAATGTCGTTGATACGTCCTATCTACTTCACTTGCCTACAGGATCTACTTACCTTAAATGCTTCAAAGAAAGAGAAATACGTCACCATTTTCCGCAAGATCGGGCAGACGGGGCGGATAAGTCCAGCGTTTAAAATTGCCCCGAGCGCAAAGTCGCTTGTGCGGGCTATGGGGCACCAGGCGGTGTTGGGCGAAGCCACTTTAATGGTCCCTGATCGGGGTGCTGATCGCAAACCAAAGCGTGACAGCGATGGTCAAATCGTGTATAAAATGGCCAATGTGAAGGGCCTTGGGCTCAGTTACGGTCAGGTCGTCGCGGTGCTGTATCGTTTGTGTAAGCAGGGCGCCATCGTCTCGGACGGTGGGGGCAAGCCCGCGAAGTTCGTCTTGCAGAAACCTGCGGATCTACAGGAATTCCTGAGAGACGCCATGGAAACCGGAAGACCTAACGTTACCGGAAAATAATATCGATAACCGACACCGGATACCGGTGATCGGGTAGTGAAAACTAATGATCCGCCGCACTCTCGGTTCAAGTCGCAATACGCCGGAGTTTATGGAGAATACCTGGCGATGAAACTGAAAAAGCTGATCATGTGCGGGTTCAAGAGCTTTGTAGACCGCACGGAACTGGAGTTCGACGACGGTATAAGCTGTATTGTCGGGCCGAACGGATGCGGGAAGAGCAACGTCGTCGACGCGATGAAGTGGGTGCTGGGTGAACAGTCGGCAAAATCGCTCCGCGGAACCGAAATGCTTGACGTTATCTTCAACGGATCCTCAGCCAGGCGTGCGGCGGGGTCGGCGGAAGTCACGTTGGTTTTCGACAACTCAGATGGTGTGCTGCAACCGGGGTTCAGCGATGGTGAATCAACAGACGTTGTGGCGGTGACGCGACGACTCTATCGCAGCGGTCAGAGCGAATATCTTATCAACAAGGCCCCGTGCAGATTAAAAGACATCCGTGAAATGTTCATGGACACCGGTCTGGGGAAAGACGCATACAGCGTTATCGAGCAGGGGCGAGTCGAAGCTTTCCTGCAGGCCAATCAGGACGAGCGACGATCGATCTTCGACGAAGCGGCGGGTATCAGCAAGTACAAGGCCCGGAAAAAAGAGGCTATGCGAAAACTCGATCGTGCAGAGCAGAACCTTCTGCGCGTAAACGATGTGCTCAACGAAGTTGAAAAACGCCTCCGTTCCATCAAATACCAAGCCGGAAAAGCCCGCAACTACCAGACATACTCGCAGGAACTCAGCGAGCTGAAGGCGTTGCACCTGATGGCCCAGTATCATGGGCTCTCAAACGATCGCAAAGAGATGCAGGCTAAAATCGATGCCGGAAACGATAGAGCCTCGTCGGTGCAGACCAGAATCAATCAGCTTGAAGCGGCAGGAAGCGCGACGGAAATAGAGTCTGTTGAACTCGAACGGGCAGCACGAGAACTTCAAGGCCAGATCGCCTCGATGGACGCCCGGATCACCGCCTGCCAGGAACGAGCCGAAATGCTCGCCCAGAAAGTTATAGAACTAGGCCAGCAAATTGTAGCGATATCGGCGAGAAACGAAGGGCTCGAAGCCAAAATCGAAGCCTGTCAGAAAGCACTCGCAGAAGGCCAAGCCGATCTGCAAACCACAGAAGAAGACATCACACGACACGAAGCACAGCACCAGACCGTGCGAAAAGAGCACTCGGCGGGCGAAATGACGATGGCGAAGCTGCAGACCGCACTGGCAGACGAAAAAGCCTCCGTGCTCGATCTGATGCGAAGAACCTCGCAATTCAATAATGCTATCCAGGCTTCGAATATTCGAAGCGAAAACCTGACCGCACGCAAAGAACGTCTGACGCAACGCGCAAAGGAACTGGCCGAAACACTCGAAAGCCTCGTCGTAGAACAGGGCGAACTGCAGAAAAAAGTTACCGAGGCCCGAACAAGCGTAACTGCAGGCCAGGAGCGACTGGACCAAGCCGATCAGAACAGCCAAAAACTCACCGCAGAAGAGCAAACCCTGAGAGTTCAGCTCGCCGAAAACCGTGAAAAACGAAGCGCAACGGTATCGCGAATCGCTGTTATCACCGAAATGCAGGAACGCATGGAAGGCGTGTCGGCCGGTGTGAAACGCGTACTTAAAGCTGTCGCAAGCGGAGATATTTCAGCCGTTGGCGGAATGCTGGGCGATCGTATCGAAGCGGACGTCAAGAACGCGCCGATCGTCGAAGCCGCACTGGCCGGAGCCGATCAATGGCTGCTTGCCGATAACTTCGAGGCGCTGCGAGCACAGGGCGGGCGGATTAAAGAAATTATCGGGACGGGCGGAGCGGTGGAGATCATGGCGATGGATCGCGCGGTTCCGATGTCATGCGACTTCGATCCGGCCGGTTCACCGCTGGTGATCGCGCGGGTGATCGACTGGGTGAAATGCGATCCGGAGATCGAGCCGGTTGTGCGATCGGTGTTGGGCAGGACGATGGTCGTCGCGAATTTTACCGATGCTGCTGCGGTATCGGCCGAAAATCGCGATCTGCGATTCGTCACGCTTAACGGTGAAGTGATCGAACCTGACGGACGGATAAGAATCGGTGCGGCCAATCGCTCCACCGGCGTGATCGCGCGGAAAAGTGAGCTGGCGGCGCTGCAGGCGTCCCAGGCGCAACTCGACACCGTTATCGAGGGACTCGAATCGCAATGCCGCGACGCACACGACGAGATCAAACAACTCGATCTGCGCAGGCAGTCCTTGCGAGCTGAAATAAACGAAGCCAACACTAAACGCGTACGCCTTGAGGCCAACCTCGCCCAGCTTGACGAGCAGGTTGACCAGGCGCGGCGCGAACAACCCGTAATCGCCGAAGACATTAAGGGTATCGATAAGGACCTTGCCGCCGCACAGGCACAGGCCAAACAGGCGAGCGAAGAACTCGCCTCGATCCAGAAACTCAGCGTGACCACAGAAGCCGAATCGAAACGGCTTGAAGCTGAAATCGCCGGCGCCGCACAGCGCCAGGGAGCCCTGGCTTCGAGGCTTACGGAAGTAAGGGTCGCAATCGCAGGAGCCGAGCAGAAGAGACTCGCGCTGCGTGAATCGACCGCCAGCCTGAACCGACAGTGCGAACAAATGAAGAAAGATCGCCTGGACGGAGTGAACGAAATCGAACTGATCCGTCAGCGCCGAGCCGATGCCGAAAAGGGCGTCCAGGGCGCACGCGACGAAACAGACAAACTCTACAAACGTCAGCAGGAACTCAACGTAGAAGCCACCGATCTCGAAGAGACCCGCCAAGGCCTCAAGCAGAAGCACGAAGCGGCGCGAAACGCGCTTACCGAGCAGCGAAAAGTGCACGACGACACGGCTGAGCAGATCAACGCCTATCGCGTAAAACTCGGGCAAGTCGACACGAAGGTTGAGAATCTGATAGCTCGTTCGCAGGACGATCTGGGTATGGACCTTATCGGAACGTTCGCTGAATACGAGCACGATGATGAGCGCGACTGGGAGCAGGTGCGGGTCCGGATCGAAGAGTTGTCGGCGAAGATCCAACGGCTTGGGAATGTTAATCTCGACGCGATTGGCGAGCAGGAGGACCTGGAAAAACGCCAGGAGTTCCTCGCGACCCAACTGAAGGATATCGCCGAAAGCCGCAAGCAGCTGAACGATCTTATCGAACGAATAAACCTCGAGAGTCACGAACTGTTCCTGCAGACCTTCGACCTGGTCCGCGAGAATTTCCAGGTGCTGTTCAGGAAACTCTTTGGCGGCGGACGGGCCGATATCATGCTGACCGATCCGGAAGATGTTCTGGAATCGGGGATCGAAATTGTCGCACGCCCGCCTGGAAAAGAACTTCGCAAACTTTCACTTCTGAGCGGTGGAGAGAAAACGATGACGGCGCTCTCGCTGCTGTTCAGTATCTTCAAAGCACGCCCCAGCCCGTTCTGCCTGCTGGACGAAGTTGACGCCGCTCTGGACGAAGCGAACACCGAGCGATTCGGAAACCTGCTGGCCGACTTCGTCGAGCACAGCCAGTTTATCGTTATCTCGCACGCGAAGCGAACGATGAGCATGGCCAACGTGCTCTACGGCGTGACCATGCAGGAGCCCGGAGTCTCCAAGCGCATTTCGGTGCGGTTCGAAGATTCCGACAACAAACTCGACACATCACTCGAACCGACCCAAGCGTAGGTTCCGAAGTGATTCAGGCGGGTTTATCGGGCAGTTTTTCAGATTGACCTCTGTATAGACGATGTATATACTATGTGTGTATCGTCTGGAGATTGCTGTCATGATTAAGAGGTTGACTAAGCACGGAAACAGCTACGCCATGGTGATCGATAAACCGATCATGGAGTTGCTCAAAGCCACGCCGGAAACCCCGTTTGAGATTATATCAGATGGTCGATCCCTGGTGTTGACACCAGTTCGTGGTCCGCAAGAGGACAAGAAGTTTGAAGACGCCGTTGCGATGGTTCACAAACGTTTCGGTAATGCGATGAAGAAGCTGGCGGAGTAGTATATGTTGGCGCCATTGTTTCTTGATCTGGATCATCTCATGCGGTTGCATCGCAGCTTGATTGAGCAATATGGCGGGATAGAGGGGATTCGCGACGCAGGCTTGCTTGATTCTGCGGCGGCGATGCCTCAGACCGCTTTTGATGGTCAGTACATGCATTGTGATATATTCGATATGGCCGCAGCGTACTTGTACCATATCGTTCGAAATCATCCATTTGTCGATGGTAACAAGCGAACCTCCGCAGCGGCGGCGATTGTGTTTCTGGCGATTAATGACATATGGATCGACAATGATGAAGAGGGGCTGGTCAAGCTGACGTTGTCAGCCGCTACCGGGCAGGCGGACAAAACTGCAATTGCTGAGTTCTTTCGTTCTCGGGCTTGTTGATGGGTTATCGGCAGTAGATTTGTACTGTTTCTCCACCGGCGATTTCTACTGAGATGTCTGTCAGTGCGTCGACGAGGTCCATTATGTTGTCTTCGGTGATCTGAAAACTCATCCCAACTTTCATCAGTGCGAGATTTATTTTTTCGCGGACCTCTGGCGGCAGCAATTTGGTGAGTTTCAGCCCGTGGGCTAAAAGTTTGATCGGGATGCGGAGATTGACCTTGTCCTTAGACTCGTTGGCCTTCTCGATGAGTACATATAGGTAGCGGGGGCGTTTTCGCGCTGGCATGGTTTCGGTTGCTCGGGCCAGCAGCTTATCGGCTTCGTTTACGTTTATATCGCCCCGTGCGAGCATTTCCAGGATTCGTCTGCGTTCGTTATTCATGATCGTTACCACAGGTATAGCAGTATGTTATCGCGGGTGTTGCTTATTTCTATGTGCGTTCGTCGCGCGTCGCTGGCAAGGGAGGCGAATCGGCAGATCGCTTTGATTGTCCGCCAGGCGGCTTTGTGGTTCAGGATCGCCATGACCGCCATCGGGACCAGCATGCCCGCCAGCAGGATCGGCCAGATGATGATCAACGGGACGAACAAGTTGCGCTGTCGCTGTCCGTTGCGAACGATTCGAAGGCGTAATAATGATGGTGGGAAGAACATTTTTCTCGTTTCTCTCGCTCAGTATTACCGCTGGCGGTTCGATCTGCAACGTCTGTTTTGTTCTCTTTGTTCGCAATCGGGTTGCTCCGAGGCCAGGAATTGCTACAATGCTCCAGCTTAAGCAGTCACCGTGCGGTGTATTTGAATTACGAAAGGTCAAAAACGATGGACGTCAAACTTTCAGAACGACTCGGACAGCTTCCCCCATATTTATTCGCCGATCTTCGTCGCAAGATCGCCGCCGCTCGCGCCGAAGGCGTTGATGTTATAACGCTGGGCATAGGCGACCCTGACTATCCCACGCCCGATCCGGTTATCCAAGAGCTTAGCCGCGCTGCGCTTGACGCCAGCGACCCGAATCGCCATCGTTACGGTTGCGACGCACCGGCTCCTGAGTTCGCCAAGGCGATTCAGAGCTTCTACAAGCGACGTTGGGACGTTGAGTTGGGTGATGATCAGGTTGTGTGCACCATGGGCTCCAAAGACGCCATCGCGAAAATGGGCATGGCGATAATGAATCCCGGTGATATCGGTATCATTCCCGAGCCGGGCTACCCGACGTACAACATTTCGCACGTTTTCGCCGGCGCCAGAAGCCACATAATCCCGCTGCGCCCCGAGAAAGACTGGTTATTCGACTTCGATGAAGTACCGGGCGAAGTGGCTGAGAAAGCCAAAATCCTCTGGCTCAACTACCCGAACAACCCGACTTGCGCCAACGCGACGATCGAGTTTTTCGAAAAGGCCGTCGCGTTCGGACGCCTGCACAATATTCTCATCGCACACGATTCAGCCTACAGCGAGAACACCTACGACGGGTACAAAGCGCCCAGTATTCTCCAGGTTCCCGGCGCCGACGAAGTGGCGGTCGAGTTCTTCTCGCTGTCCAAGGCGTTTAACATGACCGGATGGCGAGTAGGGTGCGTTGTGGGCAACGCTTCGGCGGTTAAGGCTCTGTCTACGGTTAAGGACAATATCGATAACGGTACGCTGCGTGCGGTTCAGTTCGCAGCGGCAAAGGCGCTTGATACGGCTGAGGATATCATCCCGCCGATCTGCGAGGTTTACAAACGGCGCCGCGATCTGGTGGTCGACACGCTCAACGCTAACGGTTGGAGCATCGAGAAGCCGGAATCAACGATTTATATCTGGGCTCCCGTTCCGGACGAATACGACGGCGACAGCGGTAAATACGCCGCCGATCTGCTCGATAAGACAGGCGTGGTGGTTACACCCGGGCGCGGATACGGACAAACCGGCGAGGGGTACTTCCGCATCTCGCTGACCTACCCCGACGCAACCCTCAAAGAGGCGCTCGATCGCATGATCAGCATCAACAAGTAGCGTCCACATGGAAGTAAGAATGGAACATACCGAGGGTTTCGCCCGCAAGGCTGAGATCCTGCTGAACAACGAATCGCTGATAGTATGCGACAGCGTAAGTACGCCCGAGCAGCGCTGCATGCCTGGTGTTATCGATAACGCGCAGTTCACCTACCCGTCGCTTGAGGGGTTCGAGTGGCCTCAGGCGATCAGGGATAATCCCAGCAGCAAGGTTCGTCTGGAGCACGTGAGCGGTTGGTCGTATATCGGATTCGGCCGCGTCATGTCGATAATGCCGGTGACGATCGATTTCGGTATCCTGACATTGGTTGACCCGAACTGGTGCAGCGACGAGCGATTGACTGGTCGGTATGTGAAAGTCTCGATCGACAGGCTCGAATTGGGCGTTGCCGATGGGAATCAATGGCCCGAAGACCTCAGACCATCACGCCGGAGCTAAATCGTGACCAGCGAGCAGATCGCTTACATAGCACTTGGCGCCAATCTCGGCGACATGTCGAAAACGTTGGAAACGGCGGTCGAGATGATGGGCGATCTGCCGGGCGTTTCTGTGTTGCGGGTTTCGCAAATGATACGCACCAAGCCGGTCGGCGGGCCGAGCGGCCAGGGCGATTACCTGAACGGTGCGGTGGCGATTGAAACTTCTCTGGCCCCGGACGAACTTCTGGCGGTGTTGCAGGATATCGAGCGAAAACTCGGGCGAGATCGCCCCAGCCAGGAGCGTTGGGGCTCGCGAACCTGCGATTTGGACATCCTTTTAATCGATAACGTAATTATGGACTCACCGTCGCTTACAATCCCGCACCCTCGAATGCATCAGCGGCAGTTCGTTTTGGCTCCGCTGAACGAAATCGCCGCCGAGGCGGTCCATCCGCTGCTGGGTAAAACGGTCGCGACACTACTGGCCGAACTGGAGGGATCGGAGCAATAATGCCTGCGCCCCTGATAAGCATTATAGGTCCGCCTGCAGTTGGTAAAACCACGCTGGCTCGCGGGCTGGCGGAAGAAATGGACGCTCGACTCATCTGCGAAGATTTCGAGGGTAATCCGTTTCTCGCAGATTCGTATTTGCACGGGCAGGACACATGCCTTCCGGCGCAGTTGTTCTTTTTGCTGTCGCGGGTGAATCAATTATCGCTGGCCGGTTGGCCTGAAAGCGGGCTGGTCGTCAGCGATTACGGTTTCTGTCAGGATCGCATCTACGCGGCGGTTAAGTTGACTCAAGATGAAATGTCGCTTTATAGTAAATTAGCCGATCGTGTTTCGGGCCTGGTTCGCCCCGTGAGCGTTATTCTGCACCTCGATGCGCCCGAAGCGGTGCTCGAGTCGCGAATTGCCGCACGAGGCAGAGAATACGAAACTGCTATGACGCTGGAGTTTCTCCATGAGATGCGAATGGCGTATAATGAAATCGATAAAATCGTTGGTTGCCCGGTGATATGTGTGGACACAGGCGCCACGGACCTTCGCTGCGCCGAGGCGCGCAGTGGACTTATAGCGGAAATTCGCGGCATAATGTCATGAAAACAGCACGAACAATAGCTGAAGTTCGACACGCGGTCTCCACTGCTCGGGCTCAGGGGCTTAGCGTTGGGTTCGTCCCCACGATGGGAGGTCTGCACGCTGGGCATATCAGCCTGGTTGAAGCGGCCCGGCGGGCGTGTGATTTTGTGGTGGTCAGCATTTTCCTGAACCCTACGCAATTTGCACCGGGCGAGGACCTGTCAACGTACCCGCAAAGCCTCGAAGCCGATCTTGCCTCCTGCGACGCCGCCGGAGCCGATCTGGTCTTTATCCCCGATGTCGAGACGATGTACCCCGGTAACGCCCTTACCACGGTAAGCGTAAGTCAACTTACCGATACCCTCTGCGGACAAAGCCGACCCACGCATTTTGACGGAGTTTGCACGGTTGTGACCAAACTGCTGAACATCGTCGCGCCCGACAAGGCGTTTTTCGGACGGAAGGATTTTCAGCAGTTGACGATTATTACTCGCATGGTCGCCGATCTGGATATCCCCGTTCAGATCGTGCCCTGCCCGATAGTTCGCGAATCGGACGGACTGGCGATGAGCACGCGTAACCAGCGCCTGAGCGCCGAATCTCGCGCCCAGGCCGTCTCGCTGCACGCCGCACTGACAGAAGCCCGCGATCAGATACGCCAATCTCATAGCCCAGCGACTGAAATTATTGACGCCATTGAGGCCTATATTCGGTTAAATGCGCCCGACGGTGAGATTGATTATATACAAATTATCGACCCTGAGACGCTTTGCGACGTAGAAACAACAGACAATGGCGTATTGATCGCCCTGGCTGTGAAATTTCCCGGCGCGAGGCTTATAGATAATATGTTGGTGGACTCCGAGCCCCGGAGCCAATAGAATCGACGCCATAGAGACGTCAGAGATAGGAGTTTATTGTGCTGCTTAAATTACTTAGAGGCAAAATACATCGCGCTACGGTCACCGAGGCCATGATTGATTACGTCGGATCGATTACGATCGACAAGGATCTTCTGGACGCCAGCGGAATTATGGTTGGTGAGTGTGTCCTGGTCGCCGACATGACTGACGGCGCCCGGTTCGAGACATATGTGTTCGAAGGCGAACCGGGAAGCGGAGTTATCTGCATTAACGGCGCCGCGGCTAGATTGGTCAACGTTGGCGATGAAGTGATCATAATGGCCTACGGATATATGGAGTCCGAAGAGGCCCGGGCGCTCAAGCCCAATGTCGTATTGGTCGACAAAGCTAACAGGGTATCCGATAAACTGTAATCCCGGACCGGCTCCGGAAGGCCTCAGATGCTGCAGACTATAATTGACTTTGGTACGATAGAGCTGTTTGGCTTTAGTTTTACTCCGCGAGTATACGGTTACGGGTTGATGCTCGTTTTGGGCTTCATTTCCGGTATATGGTTGGCCCATTGGCGGGCCAAACGTATGGGCGAAAATCACGAGACCGTGACCGTTGTGGGTATTTTATCGCTCGTGGGCGGGATCGTCGGTGCTCGGGCCGCATTCATTATTCAGAACTGGGAACAGTTCAGGATGCAGGGTTTGGGCGGTGTTCTCGACGTGACTTCGGGCGGACTTATCTACTACGGCGGACTGATTGGGGGAGCGCTGTTGGTGGTGCTTTACCTCAAATCAAAACGAATTGCTATCAGGCGATATCTGGATATCGTAGCGGTCAGCTTGATGGTTGGTTTGGCGTTCGGTCGGGCCGGTTGCTTCCTTAACGGATGCTGCTACGGTGGTAAGTGTTCTGAACAGTGGGCGCTGGCGACGCATTTCCCGATGTACTCCAAACCGCTGCTGAAGTTCGACGGTCGCGACAATCCCTTCTCCGAGGGCACTCAGGGCGTATCACCGGTCTATGGGCATCAGCTTGAGCAGCGTGCTATTGCGTTGGACAAGTTGGGTCTGGAAGATTCGGTGGAGCTGCGAGAAACGCGAAAATTTGAAGGCCTGATCAATCCCGATCCGTGTTTGACTGATACTTCGGGGATCCCTCGGGAGGTGTATTACGAGCAAGACGGGCATACGCATGCTGCAAAGATGCTCGCGATGCTTCCGCCTGCGAGTTTCACCGACGAGCAGACCAAGGTCGCACTGGAGAGTCATTCGCTGGCGATTCGTCCGGCCCAGGCGTTGGGTTTCTTTAACGCGTTGCTGCTGGCGTTGCTGTTGTGCATATTTTTCCGCTATCGCCGACGTGAGGGTCAGGTGTTTGCGGTGCTCGTGATTATCTACCCGATCACGCGATTTTTGCTGGAAAACATTCGCATAGACACCGCAGTCCACTACGGGCTGACTCATAATCAATATACCTCGTTGGCGACAGCTGTCGCGGGGATTATCATGCTGCTTGTTATCAGTAAGTTGCCCGCCAGTGCTGGCCCGACCTGGGCGCAGCGACTGGCGGTTGATGCACAGCAGTCTGCTCAAGCTTCGACGCCGAAACGCAATAAACGCAAACGTTGATTTTGCTCTGAAAAATGGAGATTTTAAGATGATGCGAATAGGTATTATGATCGCAACGATCGCCGCCACGTTTTCCGCTCCGCTCTACGCCAAGAGCCCCGCGGAGATATACAAGGAGTTTTCGGGCTCCCTGGCGATAGTGGGAATGAAAATAGGCTCAGGCGAGATGGCCCAGAACATTACGGGGCCCGGGGTTTGCGTTCACATTGACCAGAAGGGTAGAGCTGTTTTCCTGACCACTGCATTCGGTATTCAGACACCGTTGAAGCAGATTGGCGACCTGACGGTGAAACCGGGCGGTTTGGGCGCCAAGTCGGTTCCGGCCGAAGTGATGGGCGTCGATCCGCTGACTGGAATGGCGTTTGTTCGCACGGTTGGCGCGGTTAAGTGGACTAAAGTCGTCTTCGTCGGTAAGACCAGTGGGCTCCAGATCGGCCAGCAGATAGTTTCGATTGGTCTGCAGGACGCCGGAAGAGGGCACGATCCTTATGTGGGCGTGGCGTATGTTTCGGGACGGGCTCGCGTTCCGGAAACCCTGTATCGCGTTACGGGCGGAAACCTTACCGGAACCTGCTCGCCTGTGTTTAATCTTGACGGTAAGGTTGTAGGGCTCGTCGCACGCCAGTTGCCCACAACGTTCCAGATGGCTACGCCAAGAGGGCAGACCTATGTTGGAATGACCGGGCAGGATGAAAAACGCTACTTCCTTCCGATCGACGAATTCGCCAATACAATCACCTCCATGCCGGCGCCCGGAGCACCCAAGCGACGCGTTTGGACTGGCGTGGTGGCCTACCAACCGGTGACCGACAGCGATGCGAAAACATACGGGTTGAAAGTACCGGCGGTCATGCTCGGGAAAATCGTCAAGGGCGGGTCCGCAGAGAAAGCAGGACTCCAGGAACGCGATCTTGTTATCGGGATCGGCGGTGTGCAACTCGAACGATTCCCCATGCCGGAACTCGTCGGAAAACAGTTCCTCAACCAACTGCAGAAACTTGCATTTGCCGGGAAAAAACAGATTACGATCAATATAAAACGCGGTGACAGGCAACTGTCAGCCACAGTGGACCTGGTGCCTATCCCCAAGCAACCGTTTGAGGCTGAACGGTACATTAACAAGGATATCGCCTTGGTTGCCCGCGAGAAGGTTCCCCCGGACAGCTACCTTGACACCAGCCCCACCGGAACGGTTGAGGGTTTGATTGTTATAGCGGCTCCGGAAAAAGGACCCGCCGGGGTCTCCGGACTCAGGCGAGGCGACCTGCTCATCCAGGTTAACGGGCAGCCGGTAACAACGGTAAAGGCTATGAGTGAAATCATTACAAAGGCATTCAAGTACTCCCCGAATAAAACTCTTGTACTTCTGGTCCAACGCGGTGATAAGACCTACCCGATCAGTATTATGCCTCCCAGGAAATAAGTCTGGAGATCAGCGGTGAGATTATATCTGACGATAGTAATGTGTTTGTTGACCGCCTCGGTAGCTCTAGGGCGTGATGCTGAAAAGACCGTGCAGAATGCGGATAAGCTGGCGGCCAGTGAGTTGCACCATAGCGTTATGCGATTGAGGCATTCGTCTGATAAGCCGCTGGGGCGGGCTGCAAGGCTCGTTGGGCTTACCGAGTTCGCAAGGCGCCTTACGCCTGACGCCCCTGACATCAACAGCACCATTGCGTACCTGTCGCTGGTGCGAAATAAACCAAAGGAACTCGCCAAAGCGATCAACAAAAATCTCCAGGCCAGGCCCGGAGATTACGCGCTGGGACTGCAATGGCTCGCATCGGAAATGAAGGGCTTGCAGGACGCCGATTCGCGAACGAAGTTTCTGGGCGTGCTGGTTGAAGACACAAAGCGTTCAGACGAGTTGCGAGCTGCCGCTGCGGTGCACCTGGCCGATATCTTTATCGGGCAGGGCGATCGCAAAAAGGCCAGCGACGCCTTTGACACCGCGGTGAAGCTCGATCCAAATTTACCGGCTGCATTGGCCGGTAAGCTCACGCTGGCGGATAAAACCACAGCCGCAGATCATGCGAAACTCCTGATCAACGAGCTGACGATCAATCCGCACTCGATTGCGCAAGCGGCGAAACTTGGTGAAATGTTCGACGCGGCGGGGCTTTATAAGCAGTCCGCCAGATTCTACGATTATGCGTTGGACGTGGATCAAAAACTGCGACCGGGACAAAAAGTAAGTCTCGATTTTGCTATTCAGCATTGCAACGCGCTGCTTAACGCGGGGCAATACAAGCGAGCGATCGAAATCTTCGGCCCGTTGACCAGAAAATACACCGAAAGCATTACGCTGCGGATGCTGCTGATAGAAGCGTGCAATAAGGGTGGGCAGACCGAACGTGCGAAACTCTATCTCGGCGAAATCGTGGTGCTCTTTGCGCCAAGGATAACCGGAGGCGTGCCCGATGCGGGTGCGGAGGCCGATCTGGCGTGGCTGCGCCTGATCGCCGGAATCGATCTGCCGCTGGCGCTCGAACATGCAAAACGCGCCCAGGAACTCAAGCCCCGGGCGCCGGAAACAGTAAAAGCACTAGCTGCAGCGCGACTGCTCTCTGGGAAAATGAGCCTGGTCGACCTGGGAAGAGAAGGGCTGGAAAAAATCGCTGATAAAGACGTATTCGCCGCAGCTTTTCTTGCTGAACATTACTTCAAGATCAATCGTGAAGACGACGCGAAAAAACTTGTGCTCGCAGGGCTCAAAATCAGCAGGAGCGGACAGGCGGCCAGGCGACTGATGGCCATGGCGAAACAGCATAAAATCGCAATCGAACCCATCGAAGGAAGCAAGGAGCTTAAAACGCTCGCCGAAAGTATTCCCGATGACCTGCTGGCGTTGGGGATGGAGCCGGAAAAAAGCATTTCGCTGAAGGTTGTTGCACCCAAGCGAGTTGATTCCGGAAGCGGTATTGTTGTTAAGGTCGAATTGTCCAGCAGTTACGAGCAGAAGCTGTCGGCCGGGGCGGGCGGTTTTATTCCCGCCACCGTGAGTCTTGATGTAACAGCCGAAGGACGCCAGGGCGAGAAGTTCCAGGACGTTCTGCGAATTGCCCTGCCTTTCGGAAGGTATGTTTCCAGCAAGCAGAAGGTCACCGCGTCTGGGCGAATTGATGTCGGGAAATTCGGTGATTTTCTCGCTGGGCATCCGGTGGACGATTTTCAACTTACGGTAACCCCGAGATTGGTTGCCCCCGGCGCCAAAACACCCGGGAAGTATGGGAAATTACCGCCCGGAATGAGCGCCGTTACCCCGGCAGTTATCGAATGCACCAGCATTTTGGGCAAGTTTGACCAGAAATCCAGCGCCGCCTGGAAGACCGCCTACACCCGAAGCCTGTCGCTTATTATGGGCGACCTGAAGGTCGCCGAACTGAAAACCAGGATACGTGCAGCCAACCAGATAGCCTCCCTGCTGGTGCTCAGCGATGGGATGAAAGCAGGCAAGCTTCGCGCACCGACCCAGCTTACCGGTATGATCAAACGCGACGTGCTGGTCCTCATGATCGGCGAGGCCCTCAAGAATCCCAGCGACGTAGTGCGAGCCGAAACGCTCGCGGCGCTGGGGCAAGTGAAACTTGACGGAGCGATCATACGACGCCTGGGGGGAATTGTGTCCGATCGCAGTGCGCTTGTTCGATTCCGGTTGGTCGAGCTCCTGGGAGCCTCGGGCCTGGCGGGGCAGGGGACGATATTGAAGCACTTCGAAAAGGATAAATACGACCTGGTGTCCGATCTGGCCCAAGCCATGCAACCCGCCGCCGCCAAGTAATTAACCGCCTTTTCATTCCGAACGCCTCGGTCGGCAGGCATCATAAGGGAATTTAGGCACCTGCGATCTGGCCTTCTGGTGAATAAAGGTTGACATATTGGGGAAATAACTGTAATCTATTCGCCCTCGATAGGCCTGTGATGACTCAATGCGCAGTTCACCGGTCTTTAACAATCACCATGGCTTAGCAAAGCTAACTGTCAGGAGCATAGAAAATGAGCGTAAAAGTTGGAATTAACGGTTTTGGACGTATCGGACGCCTGGTCTTCCGCGCCATGTGCGAACGAGGCGATCAATTTGAAATAGTCGGCGTCAACGATCTGGCGAGCACCGACATGATGGCTCACCTGCTGAAGTACGACTCAACCCAGGGTCGCTTCCCCGGAACCGTCGAAATCGAGAGCGAAGAATCCCTGCTCGTTAACGGTAAGAAAGTCGCCATGATCACCGAGCGTGACCCGGCAGCCCTTCCGTGGGGAGCACTTGGCGCCGACATCGTCGTCGAGTCCACCGGTATCTTCCGCGACAACAAGTCCGCCGACAAAGCCGGATACGACACCCACATCGACGCCGGAGCAAAGAAAGTTATCATCTCCGCGCCGGTTAAGGGCGATGCAGCCACAGTCGTACTGGGCGTTAACGACGATATCCTCACCGCCGATACCAAATGCGTTTCGAAT
This sequence comes from Phycisphaerales bacterium, assembly GCA_018645065.1. Classification (GTDB taxonomy): domain Bacteria; phylum Planctomycetota; class Phycisphaerae; order SM23-33; family SM23-33; genus BS750m-G57. The sequence goes on along the minus strand of JABGPF010000017.1, from coordinate 17,193 downwards.
GCTTCATGCACGACAAACTCACTGGCCCCGGTTGTCAAGATCCTTCACGAGAAGTTCGGCGTTGTCAAAGGCCTCATGACCACCTGCCACGGTTACACCAATGACCAGTCGATCCTGGACTTCGTCCACACCGACAAGCGTCGCGCACGTGCAGGCGCCGTGAACATCATCCCGACCACCACCGGCGCTGCCGTTGCTGTCGGTATGGTTCTGCCCGAACTTAAGGGCAAGTTGGACGGATACGCACTCCGCGTCCCGATCCCGACTGGCTCGATCACCGACCTGACGGTCGAACTGGCCAAGGAAGCAACGGCTGAAGAGATCAATGCGGTAATCAAAGAAGCCGCCGAAAACGAAATGGCCGGAATCATCGAATACACCGCCGACCCAATCGTTTCCTCGGACATCGTTCACCATCCCGCCAGCAGCATCTTCGATAGCCTCAACACCAAGGTCATCGGCGGAAACATGGCGAAGGTCACCATGTGGTACGACAACGAGTGGGGCTACTCAAGCCGCACCTGCGATCTGGTCCTGAAAATGGCCGCTCTGTAAGTAAACACTTGCAGCTTAGCTGATTTAGTACAATAATAAGGTCCGTCGGGTTAACGCCCGGCGGGCCTTTTTAATTTTTTGAAAAAATGTCGCCAAACGGCGGGTTTAAGTTTGGGGTTCAAATGATGCCAAAGAAACTATCAGTTCAAGCCAGGATTGCGGTAACACTACTGCTGTGCGGGGTTTGCACCCCGGCGGTGATGGGGCAGGATCTTATAAAGGCCTTGCCTCGACCGGGCGATAGAGAGTTCGTGCGAGATCTCGCAGGTATGCTCTCGCCAGCCGACAAGCAGAAAATCAAAGAGATCGGCGACGAACTCATGTTCGACAAAGCTACTCCGATTATCGTGGTCACCATCAAATCGATGTCCGATCACGGTGGGCGGGGAATGCGGATCGAAACTTTCGCCCGCCTACTGTTCGATCAGTGGGAAATCGGGGTCGCAGAGCTCAACGGTTCGGTTTGGAACACCGGTATCCTGCTGCTGATCTCCGAAGGCGACAGGAAGGCCCGAATAGAACTCGGAGCCGGGTGGGGACACCAAAGAGATAACGTCTGCGCCCAGATCATGGAAGATCTGATCATCCCGGAATTCAAAGACGGTGATTTTCCAGGCGGTATTCTGGCTGGGGTTGGGGCGTTGGACAAGATGGCCCGCGACATGGAGATTCCCAAGCGGCCGAGGCCGATGTGGCATTATCTGGCGGTAGTGGGATTCATCGGATTGGCGATATTCACGGCGGTTTCGTTGTACAAACGAGGTTCTTCCGGATGGGCGTGGTTGCTCTGGGGCGTGGTGTTTACGGTTGTCGGAATGATCCTGTACACTGCGCTTACCTCGCGTGGAGGTGGCGGCGGAGGAGGGGGAGGCTCGTTCAGCGGCGGGTCGTCAGGCGGTGGGGGAGCTACGGGCTCATGGTGATCTCGCGGGAAAATACAGGCGGAGCAGGACGATGAAAAAAGCATCAGAAATATTTAACGACGAACAAACTAAACGAATCAACGACGCGATCATCGAAGCCGAATCGCATACGTCGGCGGAAATCGTGCCGGTTCTCGCTACCGCCTCAGGACGATATGATCGAGCCGAAGATATGCTCGGGCTGTGGTTTGGGCTCATTCTGGCGACTGTCGCGTATTTGCTAGTCCCCAATCCGGTGGATGATCCGAATAGCTGGGGCCAAACCAGCGGGATCGCGAAACTGAGCATCCTGCTTGGCTGCATAGTCGCGGGGTTCATTGTCGGAGCGGTCGTCGCAAGCCGCGTCGGGTGGCTCAGGCGCCTCTGCACACCGCGCCAACAGATGAGCGATGAAGTACAGTTACGCGCCAGAGCGGTTTTCTTCGACAATCGGGTCCACCGAACCGCCGGCGGGTCGGGCTTGCTTGTGTACATGTCGCTGTATGAACATTGCGCCGCGTTAATCGCCGACGAAGCGGTAACCGAAAAACTCGGCCAGGCCGCGTTGGACGAACTGTGCGCCGAACTAACCGCCTCCTTGCGAGCAGGCGATATGAGCGAGGCGATCTGCAAGACACTTATCTCAGCCGGCCAGCGCCTGGGCGAGGTCCTACCCCGACAAGACGACGACGTAAACGAACTGCCCGACATGTTAGTAACTCTGGATTAATTCTCGAAGCTCCCTCGTTTTCCCGGCCTGCAGATTTATTGGTTGCCAGGAGTTTTCAGTGATATGGGTTGTATTTCGGGAACACTTTCCCGAATTTGCCTTGTATTATGGGATCGGGGCGTCTATAATACCCTTGTATTATGGGATCGAGGATTTGGAAATGAAACGGCTGGCTGAAAATCAATTGATGCGGTGGAAAGATTCTCCTCGTCGCAAACCGTTAATTGTGCGTGGCGCGAGGCAGGTTGGTAAGACATGGCTTATCGAAAAAGTGCTGGGCGAGCAATTTGATCATGTCGCTACGGTGAATCTCGAGTTGCACAAGGATGCCCGCAAGCATTTTCAGGCCGACTTCGTACCCCAACGCATTTTGCAGGCATTGGAGTTTATTACCGGGCGGGTCGAGCCGGGGAAAACATTACTGTTCCTCGATGAAATCCAGGCTTGCCCCGAAGCGATTACGGCGCTTCGATATTTCTATGAAGAAATGCCTGAGCTGCATGTTGTCGCGGCCGGTTCGTTATTGGAATTCGCCTTTGGCGAAATATCCGTTCCGGTCGGTAGAGTGCAATACTTGCACCTTTGCCCCATGACGTTTTACGAATATCTCGGGGCTTTGGGTAAAGATGTTATCGCGGAAAAACTTTTGATCTCACCGGCTGAGTTGTCGCCATTGATCCAAGATGATATTTTGCGGGAATTGAAAACTTACTTTCTCGTTGGCGGAATGCCCGAGGCGGTAAAAACGTATCGGGACAGCAATTCGTTCCTTGAGACATTCAAGTTGCAAAGTGATATCCTCGATTCGTATCAGCAGGACTTCCACAAATACACCCCGCGCGTGTCGGTGGAATGTTTGGACAGCGTATTTACCCAGGCCGCCAAGTCCGTTGGCCAGCAACTGAAATACACCCATCTTGACCGGGATCATAACCACAAAACAAATCGAAAGGCGTTCGATCTGCTCGTTAAAGCCAAGGTGATTCATAAGATCCCATCTTGCGATCCTTCGGGCCTGCCGTTGGGCGGATCTGTCGGCAAGCGATTCAAAGCATGCATGCTTGATATCGGTTTGATGCAGCGGCTTTGCGGTATGGATGCCCAGGTTGAGTTAGCCAGGGAGGATCTTCTGGCGATGTATCGCGGGAGGTTGGCTGAGCAGTTTGTCGCTCAGGAGATGATCGCGTGGCACACTCGCCAGTTGCACTACTGGTCTCGCGCCGCCAAAAGCTCTAGTGCAGAGGTGGATTATCTGGCTGTTCAAAGTGGAAAGATTTATCCTGTTGAAGTTAAGTCCGGCTCGGCGGGCCAACTGCGAAGCTTGCATTTAATGCTTAAAACTTATCCCAATTGCGAACAGGGATGGGTTCTTCAAAGCGGACCTTATCGCGAACTACCGGAACAGAAGTTGGTGTTTTGGCCTTTGTACGCGACACCGCAACTGGGCAATCGCGAGCAGTTACCGTTATGACCCCGGAATTCCCCCGAGGCGGTGTGAAAGAAAAAAGGGCCAAAATTATTTTATCTCATGCCTAGAAAGAAGTTGCATCGATTTTGGCGGCATTGTGGTTTGCTTACAGGGTTGTTTATATAAGGAGTGGCTGTGTAAGCCATTGCTGCATAACGATATACGGCTATTTGTCTTTCAGGTAGCGAATGCGAGCGTACCGTAGAAGTGGCGTCCCGCCGTGTCTACGAGCGATCAAAAACTCCAATATTTTTTCTTGTTATCAACTTATCGATAATCGATACTCATATCGTCAAATTTGCAAGCAGTCGGGATAGGGACGATCCCACAGGATTACTGTGGTCTACCATTGTATAGGAAACGTTGAATGATCTACTACGGATGCCCAAGATGCCAAGCTCCAATGGCTTCACCTGATGGTATGGCTGGCCAGAGTGACACATGTCCAAACTGCGGTAATGTGGCGTTAGTTCCAGAACCGGCTTCGATAAATCCCCCCGTGCAAGCGGAATTATCCTCCAGGACGGCAATAGAAGTTTCAGGGCAATCCGCATCATCTCAGCCACCCGCTCGCATTTTATGGGAAGGGGTTCCATCGTGGAAAGGATCTATTTCTCTGTATATTCTGTGTGGATTGCTTCTTTTTATTGGGCTGATAATGTGCTTCGTTTTACCTGATATTGGAAGTGGTATGTTCGTGATGGCTGCATCGTCACTGGGTATATTACTGTCTGAAATAGGCCGAAGATGCACGCGTTATCGTGTTACCGATCAAATGATCCAGAAAAAAACGGGTATTTTCTCCCGTCATTTGACAGAGATCCCTGTTGCTCATTTGAGAGAGGTTCGTATGCAGCAAGATATTATGGGACGTTTGCTGGATGTAGGGGGATTGGGGTTTTCGACATCAGCATCAAGTAATATGGAAATTGTGTGGCGAAGTATCGAGCATCCGCAGGCTCTACAGAAAATGATATGGAAACTGATTCGTAACTGAAATTAATAGCGAATGGAAAAGAAAAGGGGGCAGAACGGCTCGGTAGAAAAGCTCTGCATGCATGATGATCGTTGTATTATGTGTAATCCCCATCTGGTTTTTAGATTTGGTTGCAGCCGACGGTTGCGCTAGGATCTCTGTGGCAAGGCCGTGGGCGTTTGGTTCCAGAATGCCTTTGCCCTGTCTGTGTGCGAACTTGGCTTGAAAATGGGAGGCATAGGGGGGGAGGCATAGGGGAGGCATAGGGGTCGGCCCCTTAAATTATCAATTAAGGGGTTTGAGTCTTGTTTTATAGGGGTTTTTGTAGATGTTAAATTCTGTGGCGCCGCACTGTGCGAGAAAACAGGCGGTGGGAAGTTGAAAATAGAAGCCCGAATCCTAACCCGGATATCTCTCGAGGCGTCAGCACCGCCAAACCAGAACCGATCATCAAATTGCGGCTGGGCACACGGGTCTGGTTGCCGCCTAAAGGGAAATCCAAACCGCAACCAAGAAGCATAATGACATCCCCGCCGAGTTGGGCCTTCCACTATTGCCCGAATAGAACGCAAAGAAAGGTATAGATAGTTCCGATCCTTTTTACGGTAAAAGTGTTACCCATGTCCCCGGGAACGCCAATCTCCTGATTGGCCCTGAGCAGACTCACCGGCCTAACGCCCTTTTTCTAAAAGCCGATCGGGAGATCGGCGTTCCCGGGGGTGGGTTCAAGACGGTGGAGAAGGCAACTGCGACGCAGTTCTTCCGGGTGCGTCTATGGGATCCATGCGATATCAAAGCTGCCAAGCCGCAAGCGGCGGGACATGTGGGGAAACGGTGGTCGCCGCTTGCGGCTTGGCAGCTTTCTGCGGTCGTTTTTTTTGCATCGTTTTTGCATTGCTTTTGCATTCATGTTTCACGATCTGTAAAATGCTTACTTGAAGGCATTTGCAAAGATTGGCGGGTGGGAGGTGCCCATGGTATTGCACGGGAATATGCAAAAATGTGCAAAATCGCGCGAAACAATGAACGGTATTCAGCAATATGTAAAGCGTTATACAGCAATCATATAAGGTGGAAACCGCCCGGCTCGGGGCGTCAAAATGAGCGTTCAAACGGACATTTTGGCATTTTAATAACTTAACAGTACTAAGGCGGGGCGAAAAAATGGAGGGAAATGAGCAAAAACGCCTTAACAGTAGCGCAAAAGTCGAGTTGGTGCGGCTATGCAAAGAAATGCAAAAGTATCGCCTTTTCAGGTCATCGGATCGCTTACTGCAACTATCCGTGGAAATCCGTAGCATATGCCGTTGCCGTCTTGAGGCGACGAAGCCGAAGGCGTAGACGCTTCCCGTTTGCCGTTTTATATTCGTGCTATCAGTGTTATCCGTGGTTTAAAAAGCCGTTGTCGTTGGTCGTTTTAACGCTGCCCCCTTTTTGTGTCGCACACACTTCGCACTGGCTGTGCGTGAACTTGGCTTGAAAATTGGGGGCTTTTCTGCGAAAATACTTCGCTTGGGCGGCAGGAACGCCCGGATTGTATAACCACGACTAGAAGGATTACTGTAATGGCGACAAAAACGATTTCAGATATCGACGTAGCGGGCAAGAGAGTACTCATGCGAGTGGACTTCAATGTCCCGCTGGCTGACGGAAAAGTCACTAACGATAAGCGAATAGTGGCGGCGCTGCCGTCGATTAACAAAGTGCTCGAAGCAAACGGATCGCTGATCCTGATGAGCCATCTCGGACGCCCGAAAGGGCAGGTTAACCCTGACTTCTCACTGGCTCCGGTGGCTGCACGCCTGAGCGAACTGCTCGGCCGTGAAGTTAAAATGGGCCCCTCTCAGATCGCCGGACCCGAAACGGCTGCGATGGTTGGCGGGCTAAAGGGCGGTGACGTTCTGCTGCTGGAAAACGTGCGGTTCGATCCGCGCGAAAAGAGCAAGGATGTCGGCGAAGTAGAAGCCTTCGGAGCCGAACTAGCCCTCCTGGGCGAAGTGTACGTTAACGACGCGTTTGGAACCTGCCATCGCAACCACGCTTCAATGTGGGGCGCCCCGAAGTCGGTCCAAGCCGCCGGCGGACCGGCAGTTGCGGGATTCCTCGTCGAAAAAGAGATCAAATATCTCGCCGAAGCCGTCGCCGAACCTGCACGACCTTTCACCGCCATTCTGGGCGGAGCGAAAGTGTCCGACAAAATCAAACTCGTCTCGACGCTGCTTGACAAGGTCGACAAGATCATCATCGGCGGCGGGATGGCGTTCACGCTCCTGAAAAGCCAGGGCGCCGAGATCGGCAGCAGCCTGCTGGAGGAAGACCAGGTCGAGCCGATGAAGGAACTGCTGGCCCGAGCGGGCGATAAAATCGTCCTGCCTTGCGATCATGTCTGCACAGACGACTTCGCAAACGGAGCTGCGATACCCAACGACGGCGTGAACATCCCCGCCGGACTGATGGGCCTGGACATTGGCCCGAAATCGATCGAAGCGTTCAGTGCAATTATCACCGCATCGAAAACGGTTATCTGGAACGGTCCGATGGGCGTATTCGAGAAGCCCGCGTTCGCTACCGGCACTGAATCGATCGCAAAAGCGGTGGCGGACGCTACTGACGCCGGAGCCGTAAGTGTAATTGGCGGAGGCGATTCGGCGGCGGCAGTCGATCAAATGGGCCTTGCCGATCGCATGACCCACGTGTCGACCGGTGGTGGGGCGTCGCTTACGTATCTCGAGGGCAAGCCGATGGGCCCCATCGAAGTACTTGACCAGAAGTAGCATAATCACGATAATAACGTCATATACCAAAGCCCAGCGGCCGGTGCTAATCGAACGGCTGATGGGCTTTGGTGATGTCTGAGGTGATTGATATCCAAAATGAACGAGGCAACCCGTGGGGGGGATTCACAGGACGGTCTGTGATTGCGCCCTCGCTGCTGGCGTGCGATTTCGCCAACGTCGGTCGCGAGATCGACTCGGTGCTCGCCGCCGGAGCCGACGTGATACACGTTGACGTTATGGACGGTCATTTTGTGACCAACCTGTCGATGGGCCCGCCGGTGGTTAAGTCGATCAGAAAGCACACCGACGCAGTGCTCGATGTGCATATAATGGTGACCGATCCGGCGTATTACATCGAACGCTTCGCCGAAGTCGGAGCCGACAGCATCACGTTTCATATCGAAACGACTGACGAACCTATGACGCTGATCAGGCGTCTTGGCGAGTTGGGGCTGGGCGCCGGTGTTTCGGTTCGCCCTGGAACGCCCGCTGAGTCGCTGGCGGAAGTTATCGACTCGGTTGACCTGGTGCTTGTGATGACGGTGGAGCCCGGTTATGGCGGACAGGCGTTCATGGACGATATGCTGGATAAAATAACGATCTTGCGCGGTATGCTCCGCCCGGAGCAGCGTTTGCAGGTCGACGGTGGAGTAGACTCGCAAACTATCGCGAAATGCGCACAGGCCGGTGCGGACGTATTCGTAGCCGGCAGCAGTATATTCCGAGCCGACAACGTGGGGCGGGCCATTGACGATCTAAGGCTCGGATGTCGGTGAGTAATTGAGGCACGAATTGAACGTAAGCAATAAAAGTAAGATATTGAAGCTGTTTGTGGTCCAGACCGGGCAGACTATCTGGGAGGTCCAGGATCGTATCGAATCGCTTCCAGGCGCTCCGCTGACTGACGACGGCGCGGTGGCGGTGTCGCAAGTGGCTGATGAGCTTGCAGCCTGCGGTTCGGGCGTATGCTCGGTTTACGCTTGCGATAGTGAGTCCGAGCGTCAGACCGCCGATCTGGTCGCCGAGGCGATTGGAGCGAAAGTTCGCACCGATCCGGACCTTCACGAATTGGATTACGGTTTGTGGCAGGGCCTGACGCGTGAAGAGCTGAAACGTCGCCAGCCCAAGTTGGTTCGCCAGTGGATCGATTCGCCTTCGAGCGTGCGCCCACCGGGCGGTGAGACTCTCGACGAAGCGCAGCAACGCCTTCGCGCTGCGATTAAAAATATACTCAAACGCCACAAAGAGGGCCCCGCGATGCTCGTGTTGCGCCCGGTGGCGGTCGGACTGCTGCGATGCATGGTGACAAACGACCCGGTCGAGCAGATATGGGCGCATGTGGACAGTGAGTTCACATGGGGAAGTTACGAAATGGATTCGCTGTCTTTGTGAGGCTGATATGTCCCAACCAGATTCTGAAACAACTAATCCTTACGATTCCTCCGGTTTTGCCGGTCCGGCGATGCGTGAGAAGCGAGACATCCCCGACGGTCTGTGGCTGAGATGCCCAGTGTGTGAGGAGATGCTGTATCGCAAAACAGTCGCTGAGAATCAGGAAGTGTGCCCAGAGTGTGAGCATCACTTTCGCCTGAACGGTGAGAGAAGGATACTGCAACTCACCGATCCGGACAGCTTCGAGGAAATGTTCGGGAACCTGGCTCCCGCCGATCCGCTTAAATTCACCTGGAACGGTAAAAAACTTGCTGATCGCATAGCGGCTGAGCAGGCCAAAACCGGGCAGCTCGAAGCCGTTCGCACGGGCGTAGCCTACATCAAAGGACGCCGCGTAGCCCTGGGCGTAATGGACGGTGACTGGTTGATGGGCTCGCTCGGTTCGGTTGTTGGTGAGAAGCTAACGTCGATTATCGAATTTGCAACCGACGAGAAACTGCCCCTGGTTATCATCTGCGTTTCCGGTGGAGCAAGAATGCACGAGGGCGCCCTGAGCCTGATGCAAATGGCGAAAACATCGTCGGCGCTGGCCCGTTACGATAACTCAGGCGGGCTGTTCATCTCCGTCCTGAGCGATCCTACGACCGGCGGTACGACCGCGAGTTTCGCGATGCTGGGCGATGTGATAATCGCCGAGCCCAAAGCCCTGATCGGTTTTGCAGGTCAGCGAGTAATCGCCAACACCATCAAAAGCGAATTACCAGAGGGATTCCAACGGGCCGAGTTCCTGCTGGAACACGGATTTATCGATCGAATCGTACACCGCGGTGAACTTCGCAGCGAAATCGCCCGTCTGATCGACTACTGCATCCGATAGCATCCAGAGGCCAGGGGCGATTATTCACCGTCGTCGAAGCCCATTGCTTCGAGCAGTGTTTTTTTCGGCGGTTTGTCCTTTTGTGCTTTCAGTATCTCTGCTTCAAATTCTTCGCGAAGCTTCGAGGGCGGTGTAACTATTGGCTGGTCGTCGTCGATGCTTCGTGTGGTCTTGTCCGGTTTGGCTGATGCGCTCTTCTTGGCGCGTTTGGCTGCCTTTTTCCTAGGGGGTTTCTTGGCGGCGTCTTTTTCGCCCTTGTCTTTATCCTCGGATTCGCTTTTTGCTTTGTCGTCGGTGTCCTTCTTTTCAGAGGTTCGTTTCGAACTCGATCGCCGTCGACGTCGCGAGGGCTTAGCGGGTTTTTCAGACGTATCGCCGGTTTTCTCGTCGGTTTTCTCCTCGGACTTTTCCTCGGTTTTCTCGCCGTTCGTGTCTTCGGAGCCTGTCTTTTCGGACGTTCGTTTCGAACCCGAACGCCGTCTGCGTCGCGAGGGCTTAGCGGGTTTTTCAGGCGCATCACCGGTTTTCTCGTCAGTTTTCTCTTCGGACTTTTCCTCGGTTTTCTCGTCGCTCGCCTCTTCGTCGCCCGTCTTTTTGGAGGTTTGTTTTGCTCCCGACCGTCGTCGACGCCTGGAGGATTTTGCGGGTTTTTCAGGCTGCTCGTCGGTTTTTTCTTCGGGCTGATCGCTCGCCTCTTCGTCGGTTTTGGTCTCGACCGCATCAGCCTGCTCTTCGGTCTTTTTCGATGATTTCGATCTTCTGCGCCTGCGTGATTTTTTCGGCTTGTCCGGTTTGCTTTCTTCCAGTTCGTCGGTAAGATCCGTTTCACCGGGCTTTTGGTTGAGGTAAGAATCGAGAGAGACTGTGTTCAACTTCTTGCGATTGTGCTTGCCCTCGCTAGCTACTTTCGAGCCCCTGGCGTTTGTGCATTCGAGTCGCACATCGTCGCCGGTCATATCGCTGTCGGCGGTGATTATAATCCGTTTCTTCGTCTGCTCCTCGATCAGGATTATATCTTTGCGCTGTGAGTTGTTCAGGTAGTGGGCAACTGGCGGTGGGCAGACGATGTTGATTTTAGAGATGTCGGGATTGCCCGACGCCTGGGCCAAAAGCCGCATAGCCACCAGAGCCTGGGATTCATCGGATTTCACCATCCCCAGCCCGTCGCAATGCGGGCAGCTATTGTAGTAGCTGTTCTTCAGCGGTGGTCCGAGCCGCTGCCTGGTCATCTGCAGGATACCGAAGCTGTTGATACGCAGAACGCGACTCTTGGCCCGATCGCCTTTCATCACGTCTTTCAGTTCCTTCTCGACGGCGCGGCGGTTCTTCTCGGATCGCATGTCGATGAAATCCATGACGACCAGCCCGCCCAGATCTCGCATTCGCATTTGTCTTCCGATTGCGCGAGCCGCTTCGAGATTTGTGTTCAACGCGGTGGCTTCGGCGTCGCTGTGTCCGCGTGATCTGCCTGAGTTTACGTCGATCGCCACCAGCGCTTCTGTCGGGTCGATGACCAGCGAACCGCCCGAGGGCAACTCCACGCGCCGCGCGTTGATCTTGTCGATCTCCTCGTCGAGCCCCATATCATGGAAGAGCCCGCCCGAGCCGGTGTATACTTCGATTTTAGTTTTCGTGCGCGGAGTCGCCACTTTCAGGAAGTCGCGAACTTTAACCGCCACTTCGGCGTTGTCGCAAACTATGCGCGAAATATCAGTGTCGTAAGCGTCGCGCAGCGTCCTGATGATCAGGTCCGACTCGCGGTAGATTTCGACCGGAGCCTTTTCAGTTTTGATCAGTTTGCTGGTCGACTTCCACAATCGCAGCAGATAGTTCAAGTCGCGCTGCATTTCGCGTTTGGGCCTGTCGACCCCAGCGGTTCTCACGATGAAGCCCATGTCCGTCGGTAGCTTAAGTTGCGATAGTGCTTCCTTGGCTTTTGCGCGGATTTCGTCGTCTTCGACTTTTCTCGATACGCCCAGGCGTTTCATGCCGGGCATCATCACCAGCAGTCGTCCGGGTATGGAAAGGTAGGTGGTCATCGTCGGGCCTTTGGTCCCGATGCCTTCCTTGGTCATCTGCACGACGACTTCCTGACCGCGTTTGAGGCATTCCTGGATAGGGGGCCTGTCTCTGTGCGCGGTTTTTCGCCCCACGCCTTCACCGCCTGAGACCTTTCCTTTACCCTTTGGAAAGTACTCGCTGGTCAGATCGGAGATGTGCAGGAATCCGTTTTTGTACAGTCCGAAGTCGATGAACGCCGCCTGGATCGACGGTTCAATGTTGGTCACTCGTCCCTTGTAGATGTTGCCTACCCGCGAGGCGTTTGAGGCTCGTTCTACGTAGAGTTCTTCCATGACACTGTCGTTTTGTGTCACGATCCGGCACTCTTGTCCGGTTAGGCTGTTGATGAGCATTTGTCTTGCCATAATGCTGCAACTCGCTTTCAGTTAACTTGCGTCGTTATGTTGTGTTGGGCTCGCGGTCGATTTTATCGTCCGCCTGGCCCGTATATTCATTTAGATCCTGGAACACCAGCGACGTTCGTGTCGCCAGGGCCATATCGCTCGTCGGATCGAGCCGGAATGCTGCGATCGCTTCGATGGGCTTGGCCCATCTGGTCTGATGAGGTTTCTGGCGCCAGGATAGTGTATTGTCGTTTAATTGGACGTTGTCGATCAGGAGCTTCAAATCGAGGGTTCTGGTCACCGGTTCGCTTGTCTGGCCTGGTGCGTATCGTTTGCGTCGCTTAGGCGGTTTTGTGCGAGTGATGGTGTAGGTTTCCTGCGATAAGAAATGCTCGACTGCTCGCTTGACTGCGTCGATTTTGTCCGGTGGGACGGTCAGTTGGAATGTGCATTCGATCGGCTGGGGAGTGGTCTTGCCTTCCAGCGGGATAGCGTCTGAAAAGCTGAGTCCGACGGGGCTGCATCGATTGGCTGCGTCCAGTAAATCTTGGCGCACCAAATCCGCGTCCAGGGAAATCACCAATAGATCGCGATGCGTCGCAACGCCCACGGGTCGTGGGAACGCCAACGAAATAATCGCTCTGGGACTGAAGCCCTGGCTGTATTTCAGCGGCAGTTTTGCACGGAGAAGCGTGCGTTCGATCACTCGCATCATGTCATGATGCGAGGCGAACCTCAGGTCTCCGGACACTGCCATCCACATTGCCCAACGTTGCGGCAATGCTCGGCCGTCCTTTCTGTTTTGCTCTTGCTGCCGCGTATTACGCGACGCGGCGTGCAAGTCGCTAAAAATTCGTGTAAGCATCCGGCAGCACCTTTCTGGTGGCCACTCGGATGTAATTCAGGATTTCCTGATCACCGTCAAAAGTCATCACGCGTCTGGCGACTTTTGCGGCTTGTTCCATTGTTACTGATCGGATCAGTTGTTTTATTTCTGGTATCGCTGGCGGAGTGCATGAAAAAGTGGTGACCCCCAGGCCCATAAGGAGCATGGTGAACACGACGTCGCCTCCCATTTCTCCGCAGAGGCTTACGGGCACTTCGTAGCGTTGTCCGGCGCGAATTACTTCTTTGATGAGTCTGAGAATCGCCGGATGGGCCGCGGTGAACAGCGGCGCCACCTTTTCATTTGCTCTATCTACAGCCAGGGTGTACTGGATCAGATCGTTTGTGCCTATTGAGAAGAAGTCGACTTCCTGGGCGAACGCATTGCACTGCAGCGCCGCCGAGGGGGTCTCTATCATCATTCCCAGCGGGATATCGTGACGATGCTCTATTCCGTCTTCTTCCAGATCTTCAGCCACATCGCGTACGATCGCCTTTGCCTGCCTGAGCTCCCTGAGGTTTGTTATCAGCGGGAACATCATCCTGACGTCGGCGTCTACGCTTGCCCGCAGCAGCGCCCTGATCTGGGTTTTGAACATTGGAAGTTCCTGCAGGCAGAATCGAATTGATCTGCAGCCCAGGAACGGGTTTCGTTCTGGTGTTCTGGCCCGGCTTTGGGTTTGTTTGTCGGCTCCCAGGTCGAGAGTTCTGACGACGATGGGCCTGCCCTTGCACAGGTCGATCACTTCCTTGTAAGCGTTGTAGTGATCTTCTTCGGTAGGTTCTGATTCTGCGCCGAGGTATAGGAATTCGGTTCTATAGAGTCCGATTCCTGTTCCGCCTTTGTTTATTACTGAGGCGGCTTCTGCGGGGAATTCGATGTTGCCCAGCAGGTTGATTTCGTGTCCGTCGAGCGTTACCGCCGGTAGGTCTTTCAGCGAGTCCAGCGAGTGTATGAACTCGACTTGCTGTTTGGCCAGGACCCGATAATGTGCGAGTGTTTTTTCGTCCGGGTCAATAATGACCGTTCCGCGATGCCCGTCTATGATAACCATATCACCGGCGGTTGCTTCACCCGTGACACTATTAAGGCCTACAACTGCGGGTATTCCGAGGGCTTTTGCGACGATAGCGGTGTGGCTGGTTTGTCCGCCTGCGTCGATGGCGAGTCCCAGGACGTGCTCCCTGTCCATCCCTGCGGTTTGGCTTGGCGTCAGGTCGTGGGCCAGAAGTATCCTGTCGCTTTCGAGATGCTTGAGCGCTTGTCTGCTTTGCCCGACTAGATTTCTCAGCAGTCGTTTTTCGATATCGTAAACGTCTTTCACTCGATCTGCGAGATACTGGGGCATGTCGAGGAATTCTTTGGCGTATGCTCTGAGCACAGCGGCGACTGCGTATTCGCTGGTGACGTGATCATCGTTGATTGCGTCAGTGAATTTTTTGAGTAGCGTTGTGTCTTTCAGCAGTCCGAGATGGAAATCGAAGATCGACGCGATTTCCTTACCGATTTGTTCGCTGGTGCTTTTTCTGAGATCGAGGATTTCGTTTTGCGAGATTTCGACGGCTTTTTCGAGCCTGTTTATTTCCCTTCCTGATAATTCCGGGGCGACATGTCGTTCGGGGATATCGAATTCTTCAGCGTCAACGATAGCCGCCGGAGCGATCGCAACACCCGGAGAAACCCCTATGCCTTCCTTAGTTTTCATCAGGCGCCTTCCATTTCGCCAAACCCATCGTTAACTAATATCGCGATGGCGTTGATCGCTTCGGTCGCGTCTTCACCATCGGCGGTGACTTTCAAAACAGTACCCTTGGCCGCGCCAAGTCGCATAACAGACATTATACTCTTACCATCGACCGTAATTGAGTTTGTAGATAACTCAATTTTGCTACCAAATCCATTAGCCAACTCTACAAGTTGCATCGCCGGTCTGGCATGCAATCCGTATTTGTTGACAATGCTGATTTCCTGTTCTGCCGTTGGCACTTTTTGTATTCCATTATCACCGTGTCTTGCATAGATACGGTCTATGGTTTTCAGCCGAGTTCGTCGGCTTCATGTATAAGGTCGATGATTGCGGCTTTGGTTTCACTTTGCCTGAGGAACTTTCGGAAGATATCTCTCTGTATATGTTTGAAGATAGCTTCCATCGCCTGCAAATGTTCGTCTGGGCAGTCTGGTGACGACAGTAGCAGTATAACCGAGTAGACCGGTTGCCCGTCGAGTGAGGAGAAATCGATCCCTTCGCTTGATCGTCCGATTGTTCCGATCGGTTTTTTGATACCCGGGAGTTTTGCGTGCGGTAGTGAAACACCCTTTCCGATTCCGGTTGTAGCTTGTGCTTCACGCGCTCTTATCGCTTCTGTGACGGTCTTGACTTTACTTTTCGCGATGGCTCCGGACTCGGCCATTGCGGCTACGAGTTCGTCGATCGCCTCGTCGCGGGTCGTGGCCTTGAGATCGGCTACGATTGCCTCTTCAACGATAATGTCTGACAGTTTCATATCTGACTCCTGGGAGCTTGCTTAATAGCTATTGTCGCCCATGTTTGCGACTACTTTTGTTCATCGCAGTCATACCGACTGATTTTGAGAATAAGTCTACCGTTTATTTGCTGGATTTACCAGCGCATAAGGCGAATTTCCAGATGGTGAAATAACGCTCGCCCGTGTCCTGGAAAACGGTGTGGACCCATCGGGACAGGCCGACATTTTTTTTTGCGTCGGGGGTGCTGCTGAAATTTAATTATCTGTGCCTGTCGCTGCTGTTTTTACAGCTCAGTCGGTTCGTTTCCCGATGTTTTCGTCGGTGCGTGATGTCCTCGAACACGATCTTTGTGGCGTCTGAGTTGTTCGGCGATTTTGTGCAAGCTCTGATCTACGCATGCGTACATGTCTTCGTTTCTCGTGCTTGCCACAAATGTGGTTTTCTTCCCGCCATGAACTATGATTTCGCTCATGGGCTGATCGGCTTCCATATCAAGGGTAACTTCGATTGAATGGATGTTGTCGTAGTATTTGGGCAATTTTTCGGCTTTTGTTTCGATGTAGTCCCGAATCGAGTCTGTTACTTCCATGTGTCGTGCTTCAATAACTATATTCACTCTACTGTCTCCTTGTTATCTTCAGGGACTTTCAGGACGTGGCGTGGGGCCTGGTCCTGAAGTTTGCTGTCTTTCAGTATTTGATTCATCGGCAGTACGACGCCTCCACTTACAGTAAAACGGAGGGCTTCATCAATACTTATCGGTAAATCGACAACTTCGTCACGTCTCACTGTTACAGTATAGCCCGTTACAGGCATGGGACTTGAAGGAATGAACACCGTTAGCATCTCATTATCGGGTCCCTGAAGCTCCTTCATTCCCAGTGATGTGACTAAGCCTAGTGACCATATGCCTTTACGGGGATAAGAGACGGCCACTACGCGGGAAAATTCTATCTTTCGATCTGAAAACAATAGGTCGGTAACTTGTTTTACAGGCGGATATACCTGCTTGACAATCGGTAATCGGAAAATTCCTCGCTCAACTCGGCGCCAAACTGCCCGTCCGAGGAAACTGGCGATAAAACGTCCGAAAATATAGATTCCGACGAACGCAAGGGCAAAACCGATCCAAACCAGCCAATAATCCGCCCAGGCCTGCTCGACGGATTTCCACGCACCAGGCGGGCCTGACCAGGACATCGAATCGTATTTGATCCAGGAGATAAACTGTACGACAATCCATTGGGCGCCGCGATTGGTGTATTGCCCGATATACGTGTGAATGAAACTGAGCACCCAGATAAGAATCGCCAGCGTCAGGACAGTAGGAAGCACCGCGGCAAGACCGCGAAAGAAAAAACGCCTGAAATCCTTTGAAAACTCTCCAGCCACAGTCTTTCCAGTTTCATGTTAGCGTTAGGACACTTTCCCAACGCCAGTAAGTCTAGCCCCTGTCGTGCTCCGCGTCAAGATGTGATTCCCCTGGATGAACAGGGCAAACGCATTGTCACCATTATTAACGGCAAACGGCCTTGCCACAGAGAGCACAGAGAACGGCAACGGCAACGACAAACGGCCTTGCCACAGAGATCACAGAGAACGGCAACGGCGAAGATTTTGTAACGGCAACGACTTACGGCTTACGGCGAGAACACAGAGGACGGCAACGGCAACGACAAACGGCCTTGCCACAGAGATCACAGAGAACGGCAACGGCGAAGATTTTGTAACGGCAACG
>JABGPF010000016.1:11771-37087 GCA_018645065.1 Phycisphaerales bacterium | reverse complement strand
GACCAGGGTGGCCTCAACCTCGCGCAGCACGCGACCAATTGCGATTCCAAACACCGGGCGATTGTACTCTTGCCCGAACCGCTAAGACCAGTAAACCAGATCACACAACCACGCTGACCAAGAAGCTCAGCGCGATCATCAACGCTTACCTCACCGCCATGCCATGTTATATTTGTTGCTTTCATTCTTTCTCACGATCCGGATAATTAACTACCAGTCCCCCCATATTGTATAATCCCGAGTATTATAGTAGTATAATAGTAGTTTAGCGCCTGCGTCAAGAAAATGTCGATTAATTCAGGAATTACAAGGACGAAATAACCGTGGAAAAACAGATACTCACCGCCTGCCTCGACCAAATTCGCCTGATCGCACAGACCGCTGGTAAAGCAATTTTAACGGTCAAAAGCGACGATTTAGGCGTTATCGAGAAGTCCGACGGGTCTCCGCTTTCGCGGGCGGACCTGGCCTCTCATCTAGCGATCCAGGCGGGGCTGGAAGAGATCGAACCGAAATTCCCGATACTCTCAGAGGAAGGCAATCTGGACAATATCGGCGCCGAAAACTGGGAAACCTACTGGTGTGTCGACCCGCTGGACGGGACGAAAGAGTTCATAAAGGGGCTTACAGACTACACTGTAAATATCGCTCTGGTAAATAATTGCGTGCCGATACTGGGGGCTATCGACATCCCCGCTCTGGGCGTGACATACTGGGGCGGACTCGGGCTGGGAGCCTGGAAATCCCAAGGCGGATCGGAACCGCAGCAGATCTGCGCCAACAAATGCGATAAGGCCAGTTCTGCAGTAGTCAGCCGATCGCACCTCGACGCCGAAACCGAGCAGTTCCTGGCCCGGATGGGGATCATAAATGCAATACCACACGGTAGTTCGCTGAAAATATGCGCAGTTGCCGACGGGACAGCCGACATCTATCCGCGATTCGGACCAACGTGCCTGTGGGACACCGCCGCCGGAGCCGCAATAGCCCTGCAAGCCGGCTGCTCCGTGGTCGATCTGTCCGGTGATAATCTGATCTACGACCCGTCGCGGAACATCAAGCACGCCGGTTTCATAGTCTCACCAGCCGGTCTGGAACTACCTCTGGACAAAGAATAACAACACCACATCCCCACAAAAACCGAAAACAGGTTATACTGTTGGTTTGGTTTAACATCAGCATCGGCGTAGATGCGGAAATCTGGAGAACAGCGATGCGTAAAACGTGGATTTTAATAACAGCATTGATCATATGTGCAGGCCTGCAAACCGGCTGCGGTGGTGGAGAGGAAACAGCAGCGCCGGACGAGCCCAAAGGACCCGAAGGACCTAAAAAGGTTGCCTTAACGATGCTAAGAGCCATTGACTCAGGCGACGGTCCAACGCTAGCGGCGTGCTATGACTGCTCGCCTGAAGACAAAGAGTACATGATCAATACCATGCCCTTGCAGCAGATAATCCATAAACTTATCGACGCGGGAAACAAAGCATACGGTGAAGACGCCTGGCTGCAAGCAAGCATCAAAGCGAAAGTGGGCATGGCGAAAGTGAACCTGGCCACCGCCAATCAGACTATGCAATGCGAGATCACCGGTAATACCGCAAAGTGCATCGCCAAGGGAATTCCAAACCCGCTGTACCTTCACCAGAAGGACGGAAAATGGCTGATCCTTCCCAGGCCCGGCCAATTCCCACCTATGGCGATGCGAGGCCAGACACTCAATGCAATGCCCGATACTATAAAAGCCATCGAGGCGATCATTCTGAAAATCGGAACGAACAATCTATCAGCAGATGACATCTGCAACGAGATTCGAATAATCATCAAAGGACAATAAAACATCCTGTCGCCTCACCGGGGCTCTAGCCACCGTACCGATTAAACCAGGCTCGCTGATCGAACGGTTGTTTCTCCGGACCGCGCGGCGGATATTTCGGCAGGCCTATCGGTAGGATTATCTGCACGACCTTGCTGTCAGGGACGCCCAGCAACTGCGCGATCGTCGTAGCATGACCTGCCGTTCGCAACCATCCGTCAATCCAGACCGACGCGAAACCCATATCCGTAATCGCCAGCAACATGTTCTGCACCGCCGCTGAGCAGTCTTCGATCTGGAAATGACACCCCTCGTAAATCGCCTCGGGCTCGGCGTCTCTCAGGCAGACGATGAACGCCTTTGCCTGCTGAACGGCCTTGTTGGCCTGGTGCATCTCGCCGATCTGAGAGACCAGTGGAGCGTCATCAACGATCACGAAACTGGTGGTCTGTTTGTTCATGCCCGAGGGCGCGTCGAGCCCGGCCTGAACGATCTTGCACAAGGCGTCTTTATCGATCGTCGCGTCGGTGAAAGGCCCGCGATAGCTGTGTCGGTTAGTTACTGTCTCGAAGAAGTCCATCGTGTGCTCCAGTCTGTTTTTATTTTGATTCGCCCGGTTTATAATCGGTAAACAACCTGCCCCAGGGGCTGTTTTCCAGCCAGTCGTTAACAACTTTTTTGCCCTTCATCGGGTACCACCATCGGTCGTGATAGAACGCCGACGCGAAGATGAACCCGTAGACCAGCGGCGTGTGGAACAGTAGTTTCTGCATCCATCGCATGGGCCCAAACCAGAACAATTTGCCCACGCTTGAGGCTGCATTATTGCCCGTGTGGAAACCCCAGCTCTCCTGTGCGGCGTCAACGTCGCCGACAATTTCGATATCCTCGAACCGTCCGCAACCGAGCCCTCGCTCATGGGCGAGCCGAATAAACTCGTAATCCATCGGCTCGAAACCCATCATTTTCGCCGCCACCGCATCAATCGCCACGCAGTCGTCCGAGGCCAGCATCACGTTCTTCGCCACCGGAATCATCGTCCGAGGACCAGGCCCGTTGCCCGCGGTGGTTCCGTCCATAACCGTGAATATACCCGGGTGAATCTCCTTCTGAATCGCCAGCAGATCGACCAGCGTCTGGTGGATTTTCGAGTGGCAGTAATGGCGTTTATTGCTCAACAGTCCGCCGAACGCGTTCTTCATCGATCCGGTGGTGTTGGTGTAGATGTGGCATTTCGTGGTCGGCAGGTGCACGATATTTTTACCGTGGAAGTAGTCCGGCAGGCGGATCCCTTCGGGGAAGATATCGTCCAGGACGAGCATTTCGGCTTGGGGTTTGTAGACTTCCCATGCCATGTCGGCCTTGCGGAAGTTGTACTTGATCGGCACGGAGTAATGCTCGCAGACGGGCAGTTGCTTGTTCAGGCGTTCGCCTTTGGAGGCGCTGGTGACAACCGTCTCGTTCTCGACGCAGACCATGTCGTCGAGCCCCGCATCCTTGAGCCCAAGGATCGTCCCCTCGAGCTGCCAGGGCGTGGTGTTGGCGCCGGGATACAGCAGATGCCACGATAAATTGTTCTTCAAAATGGTCGTCGCCGAAGCGTCCAGGGCCTCTGCAACCCCGCCCAACTGCATCACGCGACGCGTGTCTTCTATAATATTTTCCGGTGATGTCCGAACCACCGCAACTTTGCTGCTCATAACAGAACTCCCTGTTCACTGCATTCTACGCGCACCGGCGCCCGGTCAATCGCTGGGTCCGGCCCATTCCAGATCGTCACCGGCCAGCCTGCGGCCCTGCAGCAACCGCACCACCAAACCAATAGCAACTAACCAGAGTAACGATTCGATCAGAAACTTAAAGCGCATATTTTCGCCGAGCTCAGCCATGCAGCAAACGCCCGTGGAATACACGATGAGGAACATCGCCATCGAGGTCACCGGATCGCGAGTAATCAGCTTCACCCAGGCGCCAAACCGAACCCCGCAACGCCGGATCGAACTGACCAAATATCCCAGCATCATCAGCGGAATAATAAAGAACCACAGCGACCGGAAATAGTCGAAACCAACCCGCCGCTCAAGCCGCTTGCAAACCCACTGACCCTGGAAAACACGGCTTGCGACCCATTCGTGGTCCGAGATTTTCGCGGCGTTTTCGGAGACCTGAAGATACTGCGAAGACGGAACGCAAAACGCTCGATACGCCCGGGCGATGTTCTTCACGTAGGTCTTCGGGTCGTCGCGGAGCACGCCAATCGCACTTCGCTGGTAGGCCTGCGAGATCGCGATAATGTTAATGTTGTTCAAGTCGTCGCGGTTCAGGACGTCGATATCGGACGTCTGATCGAACCCGTAGTCCCGATACGCAGAAGGCGGGCTGAACGGATGAACCTCCGCAGCCACCGGTTCGATAACGCCCCGCTCGAGCAGCTCAGCTTTCCGCTCGGGCGTGTAGTCTTTACCGGTAATCCGCCATGCCCCCTGGCCGGACCAACTGCTCGATCCGAAGAACCCGAACTGCACGTAATTCTTGCTGTACCATCCGATCGACACCGTGCTGATAAGCAGTGCTATCGCCAGCACGCGCAAGCGTTTAGCGTCGGCCTGCATCACAACAAACGGGATAATCGCCAGTAAAATCACCAGATGATACGCGCTGCGAGTCAGGATCAGGAGGTTCACGCAGACCAGGAACATGTATAACCATCGCACCTTTCGCTCCGGTACGAACATCGCCAAACAGAACATCGACGCGGTTACCAGGAACGCCGTAGGCAACGTGTAAAGCGGATACGCCTCATACAGGAACAGCGACGGATACAACGCGTAGAGCAGTCCGGCCAGAATACCACCGAACTTGTTGCGGGTGATCCGCCAGACGATAACGCCCACAAACGCCGGTATACACGCCCCAAGTGCGATATTGAACAGGTGCATCCAATCGAGATGATTGGGGTAAAACAGCTTCGCCATCACTCCGCCGTAGAGGTTATGAAGCGGCGGTTGGGAGTGCAGGTTCCAGACGCTTTCACCGAGATTGTCCCTCAGCGATTCGATAGGCAGGGCCTGCCAGAACTTATCCCAATATTCCGTTTGCTCACCGGGCAGCGGATGTGCGGTAATGCTCAGACCGGCGCCGTACTTATACGATAGCGCAACGATGGCGTGCAGCACTGAGATCATCCAGAACGGCCAATAGCTTCTAAGCACCGGGCGCGGGCGCCGCCGGGGCTTCTGCGGTTCTTCACACCAGCGATACATTTCCAATCGTTCGATAACAAGTCTCCATTACTGAACTTATCGGCCGCGTCACGCCAAGTATGTAAGAAAAACCACACGCCATTCCACCCAACCGCAAAATTCACCCCGCCCCCCAGCCGCGACAAGCCCATTCCACCGTCGCCCCATGCGTCGACCGGCGGACGCATGTTCACAATTGCTTCACACTTTCAGGATGTATACCTGTAACACAGATAAGCGGTACTACTTATCCGAACCATGGACAGCAAGGCTACCATTTCACACAACCCATTGCTGTAGAAAGAGTTATACCCAGCCAGCCGCCCAAGGTTGTTCGTCGGCTGATTCGGCGTACGTGCATACCCAAAGTTTACACTTCGCGGCGGTGTGAACATGTGTAAATCTCCGCCCTGTCGATGCTTCACCACCAAGAAACCGAACCATCCGAAGCCCCAAGCGCCGGTCCGAACGAAGGTTCGCCGTTGCCGTTGTCGTTAGGCCCTGCAGGGCCGTAATAAGGTAGCCGCGTCCCGTAAGGGCGGGGTTATCGTATCACCCTCCCCCCTGCCAAGCCCCTTTAGGGAGGGCCTGTTTACCCCGCCCTTACGAGGATTATGCAGCACTGACATTAATGCTTACACAAAAAGGAGTTCGCGACTACAGTAGATTTGCAAAAACTCCTCCCAAAAGCGCTAAGCCGCAAGCGGCAAACCCGATAAAACTCGAACGAGCGTGAAGTCGTGCCGCTTGCGGCTTAGCGCTTTTGGGAAGCTTGTTGCATAATCCTCTTACGGGAGGCGGCTACCTTATTACGGCCCTGCCGGGCCTAACGGTAAACGCTAACCCCGTGCGCTGAATTCTATAATGTTTTTACCGATGGAACTAATCCTGTCCGATCGCGTCTAATTGTGCGGGAGAGGACATATGAAACGCGTTTTATTTATCCTGTGTTGCTGGTGTGTTGCACTTTGCCTGCTGTGCCCGGCCTGCCGGAAGCGCCCGCAGCCTCCGCAACCGGCGCAGTCTGAGCGGGCGGTCAATCTGGTCGACAGGTTCAAACGCGTTGTCACCACCAGACCGGCCGAACCGTCTGATATGAAGGGCGGCATGCTTGGACCACCCCGGATGATAGGGCACTGGACGCCTCCCTGGCGAATAGAACCCGTGAAGGACAAGTTTCGCGTGGTGCTCCCGGCAATCTTGCCTCCGATGAAAACCAGAATCACGCACGACTCGCAGAATTCCAGTGCAGTCGACCTCACGCCTCGCCGAATCAATCGCAAACCGCTGGAGCCCGCTTATATCGGAAAACTCTACGACTCCGTCCAGCCCTTCAGCGTCACTGCCGATCACAAACATATCGCCTATCTCGCCAAGTCCGGTCAGCGTGAGATTCTGGTTGTAAACCACCGCGAATTCCCGATCGTCGGAGAAATAGGTTCTGACACCGTCAAACTCAGCAAAGCCGGACGCGTCGTATACCTGGTCAGAGCCCCAAACGACCGCCGCGAATGGTTCTCAGACGGTAAGCTGCTTGCCGACGCCTCTTTCGTCAACGATTATGTATTCAGCCCCGACGGTAAACGGCTGGCCCATACAATCACCACCCCAGAACCCATCGCCCGCCTCTACATGGACAATAAACTTGTCACCGAGAGCAAAATGACAAGGTTCAGCCGTTTGCGGTTCAGCCCTGACGGCAAGGACCTGCTATACGTGCAATATCACGCCGGTAAATACTCTGCGGTAATCGCAGGCAAAACCGGGCCGAAATTCGATAGCATCAAATGGAACTACCCCGGCTGGGGGCAGGCGTTTTTCTTTTCACCCGACGCCCGGCATGTCGCTTACGTGGGACGACGCAGCGGTAAAGACATTCTGGTAGTGGATAACAAACCTGGCGAACCGGTGACAGGCACCGAGATTATCGGTATAAAGTTCAGTGATGACAGCAAACAGTTCGCCGCAATAGCCAATGGCGGCAACCTCAAGTGGTTCGTAATTTGGAATGGACTGTCAACCACCCCCAGAGGCATGCTGGGTGCGGGTGACATTATGTTCAGCCCCAACGGCCACCGCCTGCTGTACACAACCCGCGTTAAGGGCGGGATGATGCTGATAGTCAACGACACACCCAGCCAGATTTACGAAACGATCATCAAAGACACCGGGCCGCTAATCCGCTTCCGCAGCCCGGACAAATTCGACTACCTGATCAAAAAGGGAGACAAAACCCTACTAGTAGAAGAACACCTGGTTCCCATCAACTAGACGCTGTGCAAATCAAAGCCAGCAGCGGAGCCCAAAGCCCCAAAATAACGGTTCTAGTCCCAAAAAGGTGGTTGATTAAGAGGTGAATCCAACCGCTGGTGTCAACCCTTAATTTGGGGTCAGAGCTTCATTAGTCACTAAGCATGTGCGTTTTATACTGTGAAAGAACGCTTAGTGACTAATGAAGCTCTGACCCCAAATGCACCAAAACACCAAACAATAGGGTAGCGTCCCCTATTTAAAATGTGTTCGACTAGCAGCGACGACGGCGACGCAAGATCGCCAGACCGCCTAGAGCCAGCAGGCTCATCGTGGCGGGTTCTGGTACTACCAGATAGTTAATCGAGTTGGTGAGCATCTGCTTACCATCCGCGGTCATGTGGACCGATAACCAATCGTTTGAATCCGGGGTGGCGAAGAAGATACGCCGATTACCCGGTCCGCCCTTGTCGCTGCTGGACGAATAATTCGCTTCGGTACCGTCCCATCGAGCGATGACTACGTCATTATCCCCGGCGGCAGGATCGCTTGCGACGATAGTGCCCAGGATCCCCGTTCCGGCTTCAGACGAGATGCTATAGCCAACGCTGGCGCCATATATTTTTACCTCGCCGCCAACCGGAGTCACACCGGCCATGATCGGATCGCTCGGGGCGTCGATGTCCAGACTATCTGAGGTTAGCCCCCTCTGGCCACCTGTGAGCCAATACAACCGATTGGCGCGAACCAGATAGGCGCTGTGCAGGAGAATGGGGACATTCAACGCATTCCAGTATTCGGGCTCACCGACGGCGGCGTAATCACCGCTGGTTGTCTGCCGCCCGATGATGATCAGATCGGCGGCTTCGAGAGTGGCCTGCTGAGCGCCATCGGTGTGGGCGTTGACGAAATTACCTGTGGTGCTGTTGACGTTGCCCGCGCCGAAGATACCTTCCAGGAAGGGAGTGTACTGCGTCATCGAGTCAGGGGTGTGGGTTACGTAGACTACGTTTAGGGGCGCCGCGTCGGCGATATTGTAGCCCAGACCGGTTAACACAAGCGTAGACGCTATCGTAAGTGCAAGTATTCTACTCATCTTTTCGCTCCTCATCAGGCCCTCTTGAATCCATAACTTCTGGAACTAATCCGAGTTGTGGTTGAGTTGACCACAACTGGCTCAACCCCATAAATATAACCCATAACAGCACATATGTCAAGAGAAAAACTCCGCTCACAGAGCAGAAGATCAGTGGAGCAGGTGACAGGTGAAAAGAGAACGGCAAAAGCTAAAAAACAGCACGATCACCAGACACATAGATCTCTTGCGGTCACCTGCTCACCTTTCAGTCTTTTGCGCTGCTTTCATAATTGACCATTAGTATCCCATGTAACTGCTGGTAGCAAAAGAACGTAGCGACGCCAGAACGAAGCTTAATAATGAGTTAGCAATAGCGTTATGTTTGCAAAACAAGTTTTGCAACTTCTGCCAAGCCGCAAGCGGCACGGAACTAGGGGACGCTATTTTAGCGTTACATCTACGTAGACTGAATGGCGTCCGTAGGTTTCGTAGAATGGTTTTAGCTTCACGCCGTTGGTTTCAAAACGTAGCGTTGACGGGTCGCCGGTTATTGACTTGCCGATATCCTCAGCGTCCAGCGTTACCGGGCGCCAGGTCGATAACGCCTCGGTCTCCTGGACGGCCAACAGAACCGGGCCGTAGAATATGCTCGCGATGTTGGGCTGGTCCATTATCGGGCAAAGGTAAAAACTAAACGGCATTTTCAGTTCAATAGCGTCCTTATCCTTCCACGTTCGTTTCAGCGCCAGATACTCGCCCGGCTTGGCGGTAACATCCTGGGCGCGCCCGTTGATCTTCACGCTGAACCCGCGCGAGGCCCAGTTGGGCACGCGCACGTTAATGGTAAACTCGCCGCCGCCGGTTATCGTCAGTTTAGTCGTATCGGCGAGGGGGAAATCGGTGCTCTGTTTCACCGTAACGCCCTGCTGCTTCCAGGTAAGCGTCGAGGGCACATAAAGATTCACATACAGCGCCGAATCATCGATGCTCTTGAAGTAGATCGAATCCTGCAGTTTGGTGCTGCTTTCGATCGCCGTTCCGTTGCAGCATGTGAACCCGTCCATTCGCGGGTTACCGAAATGCTTGCGCACGCCCGGGTTCAGCGGGATGTGATACGTGTTGCCCGGCGTCTTCTCGCCGACCGACGCCAGGATGTGGTTATAAAGCGCCCGCTCGTAGTAGTCCATGAACTTACCGTCCTGATCGAACATGAACAACTGCCTGCTGAGTTTCAACATATTATACGTCGCACACGTTTCGCACTGGCCGCCCTTGGCGAACCCGTTTTCGAACAGCGTGTTCGGCTCGGCGGTGAAGCATTCGGCGTTTTTGGGATTCTTCGCCCCGGCAACTCCGCCGATGCTGTACACATACGAGTTGGTGCAAATGTCCCAGAAGTTATCAGCCACCCGGTAATATTTAACATCCTTGGCGCCCTTGTAAGTTTCCAGCGCGCCGGTGATCTGCGGGATGTGCTGGTTGGCGTGCTTCTTGCGGATCGTATCGATATTCCTGGCCAGTCCGCCGGAATGCTCGGCATCGCCGAAAAAGAAACTCACGTTATCAAACAGCTTGGCGCACTGGAGGTACTCCTTCTTTCCGGTGATCGTATGCAGGCGGGCCATCACCTCGTTCATCCCGCCGTACTCGCCGGCGATGTAGCGGTTCCACATGCTAATGCGAGTTTTCACCGGGACGAGCTTCAAGCGTTTGTAAACCCACATGCCCATGCCTTCGGCAACTTTCAGGGCCTTGGCGTTTCCGCCCGCTTCGTAGCAGTCAAGCAGTCCGGCGAGGATCTTGTGCAACGTGTAATACGGAGCCCATATCTGCGTGTTCTGCCCGCCGTACGAGGCGCCATGCTCCAACATTATAAACTGGTCCGGCGGGTACCCGCTGATGAAACCCACGCCCCAGTTCCAATAATCGGTGCGGATGCCGGCCTTGCTCAGATCCGAATCGTAACCCTTCCGCCCGGGCCCCTTGGGAACCGCCGCCGGATCAGCAACGCACGGCCCGCCGGACTTAACCGCCCTGCCGGACAACTGAGAAAGTTTGTAAAGCGTGTCGATCGTGTAGTCCATCTTCTTGACGAACTTCGCGCGCAGTTTTTTATCGTACGTCGCGCTGGCGCACGCCTGTGCGAGCGCCGATAAATAGTGCCCGCTGCCATGGCCGCGAAGGCGTGTCTTCTGACTATCCCAAACGCCCAGCGGCTTGACGCCCTTGGGCTGAGGCTGGCCGAATGCGTCGCGGAAATTGTACAAGAAACGATCCGGGTCGGTCTCGGCCAGCGTCAAAACGAACTTGTCGCGGTTCTGCACAAACGGCGTGCGGCGGGACTTGGTGTCTGCGTTCAACACCACATCACCCAGGCCGAACGGCGCCAGCTTAAGCTTGACGTCCGTCAGCGTTTTAGCGGCGGACAGCACAGTCACAGTCGCTTTGGGCTGGAATTTCGTACCGGGGGCCTTACCGGTAATCGTGTAGATGCTGGGCTTACCGTGAGCGAGTTCGGCCGGAGCCGGCCAGATCACGCGGAGCATGGGCCCCGTCCCGTCGCTATATACTCCGGGCACAAAGTAAGGCAGACGCGGTAGATGGCCCGGTTTCGTAGTTACCGCCACTTCAGGCACGGCTGTGAGCTGGCCGACTTTCGCCAGGCCGCGTGCGGCGTCGGCGACCAGCTTTTTCTGATCGCGTTTGATCGCTGCGGCGGCGGCGGCCTGCGAGCCGGTTCGGATCGCGACGACCTGTTTATCGCTCAGGGCGATCCGATAAATTCGCAGATCGCAGATCATCGCGTTCAAGTTGGCGTGTTTACCGCCCGACTTGCCGATGGTTAACGTATTTGCCTCGGCCTTGGTCTGGTCGAACACTTTTTCCAGCGGCTGCTTCACGCCGGTTGCGCGGGCGACTGACTTACCGTCAACGTAAAGGCCCAGCGTCTTTTTGTCCGTGTCGAGCACTATCGCCAGATGCACCCATTTTCTCGTCGCGATCACCGGGGGTTTCGCCCCGGCGAGGCCCTTGGCGCCAGTTACCGTAACGCCGAGAGTCGCATTTTTCAGCGTATCGTCACCGGTTAGAGCGTAGAAGAAACTTCGCTTGGCGCCTTGGGCGAAGTCGAACAGTTTCTGCCCCGGCGATGTTCCCCTGAGATGCACCCATACGGTGAAGCTCATCGAATCGGCTCCGATTGCGACCTGTCCGGGCAGTTGCAAATACCCGCTTTTGCCTCGGGCGTTGAGTGAAAGCACCGAGCCAAACCTGGCGTCTTTCACATACACCGCCTTGGCGCCTTTCACCGTCGCGTCGTGATTGTTTCGCGATGAATCTTCGGTGTTCCCGTTCAGCACGTAGCGTGCGATAAGTGCGGTCTCTCCGATCCCGTCGAGGAACTGATCGCCGCCAGACTCCGCCAACGCCCGAGTAGTCAGGGCAAGCAAACCGATAAGAATAACAACGAAAAAAAACGTAACGCAAAGAAGGGGCTGTGTATTCATTTTTCACCTTCAAGATTCACTGAGAACAGAAAAAGGGCTCCGGTAAGTTTACTCGCCGGAGCCCTTTACTATCAATCGTCACGTCGGATTATTCGCTTATTCGATACCAAGTTCCTTCGACATCTCTTCAAGCGAAATACCCTTGGTCTCGGGCACCATGACTTTAACCCACAGAAGCTGCAGGCACATCATGGCGCAGAAGAACGCGAATATGTATCCTGTCGATATCTTGGCGGCGACCATCGGGTACAATGTCGCCATACCGGCGGCGAACACCCAGTGGGTCGAACTTCCCAGAGACTGACCCGCGGCGCGGTGATCGTTGGGGAATATCTCAGAGATGAACACCCAGATAACGGCTCCCTGGCCGATGGCGTGTGCGGCGATAAATCCTATCAGACATATGAGCACAGTCATGCTCATTCCGCCAAGCTGTTTACTGGCGTCGGCCTTACCGGCTTCGACGATCTCAATAACTTTCGCAGGCTTCGCGTTGATGGGTATCTTTATTTCCTCGCCGCTGTAGTCTGTAGCCGACGATGATTCAAACAGTGCTACCTGCAGCGACTTGTAGTCTTTGTAGAGCGCCGCCTGGTCTTCGGCGTTCAGATATTTCTCTTTGTTTTCAACCTTGAGGACGGTGTCAGTTTTGTCGAGCAAATCTTTCGCGTCAGAGACCACCTTGAAGCCCGGGTTTGAAAGGAAGGCGAACGCGCAGACACCCAGCGAGAGTATGTATCCGATCGAACCGATATACAGCAGTGATCGGCGACCCAGCTTATCGATCAGATACAGCCCGACAAAGGTGAATACCAGGTTCGTAACACCAAGTGATATCGCGGACCCCAACGCGTTTTCCAATCCGGCCAGACCGAGAAGTCGCGGTGCGAAGTAGAAAACAATGTTAATACCGGACAGCTGGTTGAACATCGCGATCAGGAACGCCAGCATAATCGGGAATCGGAGGCGCCGGCTCCAAAAACCGTGCGTCTTTGTCGTTCCGACTTTGGTCTGTTCAACTTCTGTAACCAGCGTTTCGATTTGCTCGTCGGTGAATTCGGGGTTGATCTGGCGGAACACATTGGCTCCGTCCTCACGCTTTTGGGCGTGCGTGATCAACCAACGCGGAGATTCCGGAAGCGTAAACGCCAGCAGCGTGTAGAGTGCCGCGGGAAAAGCTTCCATCCCCAACATCCATCGCCAGGCGATGTCCTTATTGATCCATTGATCGCAGAAGTAGTTTGAAACCAGAGCGATGAGGATGCCGAAAACGATGTTGAACTGGAACATACCGGCCAGTTTTCCGCGACTCTCGGCCGGTGATATCTCCGATATGAACATCGGAGCGACGACTGTCGAAATACCAACGCCCAAACCGCCGATGAACCGTGCAATCATGAACGTGTAAACTTCCGGGGCGAGTCCGGAACCGACGGCCGATACAAAGTACAACACACCGACCCAGATCAATGTTTTCTTTCTACCGTATTTTGCCGTCGGCATACCACCGAAAATGGCGCCGAGCACCATGCCCCACAACGCCGCGCCAATCGCCATACCGTGCATCGCGCCGCTAAGCTTCCAGAGACCCTGAATCTGCCTTTCGGCGCCGGAGATTACGATTGTATCGAAGCCGAACAGGAAGCCCGCCAGGGCGGCGGTGATCGACCAGAAAATCAAACGTTGATGTTTCATGTGTGTCCTTTCATTACTGCATTAATGACGCGGGCAGTTCAGGCACGGCGCCATGTTGCGTGCAAACGTATGCGGCCAGTTTGTTAGCGGCCTGGTTGATCTCGGCCAGCGGCTTGTTGTTCAAAAAGCCCATTATCATCGCACCGGTGAACGAATCACCAGCGCCCACGGTGTTAATCACGTTTGTGGGCTCAGGGGCTGCGAAGCTCGACTCATCCGACGTCGCCATCAACGCGCCTTTCGGACCCATCGTAAGTGCGACGAGTTTCAAATCGAACTGCTTTATAATCGCCCGAACAATCTCTTGGTCTGTGCCCGAGGCTCCGATCAGCTCTGCTACTATCGGCAACTCCTCGTCGTTCAACTTAAGAACGTTCGCAGCCTGAAGCGAATTGCGAATAATGTCATCGTTGTAGAAATGCTGACGGATATTGATATCGAACACTCGCAAACAATCGGGCCGAGTGGCTGCGATAAACTTAGTGATAGTATCGCGCGAAACCGCATTACGCTGCGACAGCGAGCCGTAGCATACCGCGTCGAGCTGCGGGGCCAGGGCGACCATGGCGTCGGTCAGCGGGATATTGTCCCACGCGACACCTTCCTTAATCTCGTAATCGGGCTTGCCCTCGGCGTCGAGCGTTACAATCACCACGCCGGTCTGGCAGGTGTCGCTATCGACCAGGCACGAAGTATCAACGCCATGATTATCGAGAAAGTCGCGAGCCATTTGCCCGCGTTTGTCCTTGCCGATGCAACTCACGACGTAAGTTTCGGCTCCGAGTGAATGACTATGACATGTGAAATTCGCCGGCGCCCCGCCAAACTTTTCGCCCTCTGGAAACGCATCCCACAGAACCTCCCCCACACCGCAAATTTTATAAGCGCTAAAAACCGTTTCGCCTTCGCTCATAGTTAACCTCACTAAACGCGATTCATCCGATCTGCACAATTGACGACATTTTCCCAGTATCCGTTCGCACATACTCTCATGCGAACCGGCGGTAGTCAACAGTGTGCGCAAAGTGGATACTTACCGTCCGGCGTCAGGAGCTCACCTGGAGAAACTGACGCTTTAGTTGGCGCCGTGATTATTCCAACTATACTGCGGGATAAGGTTAATTCGCGGCGGTTTGGGACTTGATGTATGCTTTGATGTTTAGCGCATCCTGCTTTTCGGCGTCCATACGTTTGGCGTGGACTTTCATGTAGATTGCTTTGTCCTCAGGTTTCATGCCCTCTGTCCAGGAACCAGAGTGCGGAAGCGCCAGGTCGATCCAGCATGCGATCTTGTCCATTTCTTCGCGAGTCATTTTTACTTTTTCGTGGCCCTTGCCCAACATAGCGATCAGCGGGCTTTTGGATGCTCCGTACGAATAAGGCGGAATCAGCGTTGGGATAGACCATCTACCGATCCAGTTCAAATACTTCGACTTCTCAGCCACAACGCCCAATCGCTGACTCGTATCGTTGGCCGGGCCGCCCGGGCGATCCTTCGATATCAACTCGTGATAAGATCGGTTCCAGTTCTTGCGGGCGGCGCTATCCCAAACGAGTTCCGACGTCAGATTCGGCGGATCGGTTTTTCCGCCCTTGTGGCACTTGATGCACTTGGCGTCGAATATCGGCTGGATCATTTTGGGGAAGCTGAACCCCTTGCCCGAAATATCGTAAAACGGTTCGAGCGGTTTGACGCCCTTTTTCAGTGCGATCGTGACCCCTGCGGTCCCGCTGGCGGCCTGGTTTTTATCCTCGTGACATCCGATGCATCCGAACCGCTCACCGGGCATAAGCGTTGACCACGACCGCATACTCTGCGCCACATGTCCATTGGCGTCGATCGCCTGGAAGTAAACCGGCGTGCGTGCGGGGACCTCAAAAGCGGCCGAGCCGTCAGCGTAAACCGGAGCCTCGCCGAGCACGATTTTAACGTCCCACGCCGCCAGATCGCTAATCGTCGACGGACCGTGCTTGCGCCCGATATCGGTGGCCATGAAGTCCAGAGCGACCACGCGCACCTTCTTGATCGACCCGCGCTTAACGCCCTTGAGCCCGGGCCCGTGATAGATGTCCTGAATAGTATAAACGCCCGTTTTCTTCCGCCAGTCGATCGGATACGCCGGGCTTGGCGGGCGCTTTCGCGGCGCGAGCGGGACCGGCTGATTGCACGATATTTTCGGGTCCGACGCCAGCAAAACGCGCTTGCCCTCACTGTTCATAAAGTAGATACCGAACAGCTTGGCGCCGGCCGGGCGGAACGTTACGAGATAGTTCTTCTCGTCCAGCGGATACGGATACTGCCACTGCTCGCCCCGCTGCCCGTACCGGTCGATCTTGATCACGCCCTTGAGTTTTTCCACCGGCGCAACCAGCGTAACTCCGCTGGTCTCCTGCCTGCCCTTTGACGGATCGATAATCGCCAGCTTACCACGCTGATGGGTATGATGGCCCGACAAAACCGCCAGCACCTTGCCCGTGTCCGGTATCCCGCGTGCGTGCAGAATGGTTGTCGGGAAGTACGAATTATTACCGTAAAACTCGGTCTGCTGGGCGCCGTTGGGGTGCATGCGGAAAAGCGGCTGGGGGTAAATCTGGCCGCGATCATTGTACTCCCATCGCGTGTATGTAACCAAGCCGCTTGTCGGGTGAACCTGCGGATAGTTGCTGTGCACCTGGTCGAACCCGATCCGCCGCATATACTTCCCGTCCTTGTTCATCAGGTACATGTTGCAGACGCTCACGTGCCAGCAGTCGACGTTCTGAAAACACCGCGTGGAACTGAACATAATGTTCCCGTCGGGCAGATATATCCCCTCGTAGTCCGCCACCCCAAGCCCGAACGTAAGCTGGCGAACCTTACGCGTAGCCGCATCCATTTCATACAGATGATAGTCATCACCGCGAGCCGATTTCTTCCAGGCAAACAGTATCCGCTTGCCATCGTAAGACACGTCCGGATCGCGGAACACGCCGTCTTTATCGTCCAGCAGCGTGGTGACTTTCGTGGCGTAATCGTCGCCGATCTCCAACAGGCACAAGCTCGATCCGCCCTTAAAGTTAAACTCCTTGACCCGCCCGCCGGGATTGAGCGTGTCCTCATTGCTAACAGCATCAGTATAAGCATAATGCGACCCGCCCATATCAAAATGCTTGGTGAACACAACACGTTTGATCCGCGTCAAATGAGGTGCCAGCAATTTCCCACGCGCCGCACCAACGGCATCGGCCCCGAACGCTGGCGAAGCAATCGCCAACGCCCAAATCATCACACACCCGAAAGCCAACCGGCGTAGAGTCTTATAAACACTCATAAAAATCCACCTTATTCCCACGCGACAAGCTCGCGAGTCCGAGAAACATTTTAACCATTTTTTACCAAAAGCAACCGCCACAACCTAGCCCGAAAGATAAATAGTTTCAACCTGACAGCGAATCGTGCCGAAATAACACTTGAATACAACCCAAAAAGTGATATTCTAATAGGTATTATCAGCAACAACACTGCTAATATGATAGGTTATAAACATGCAGAGACACGCCACAGACATCCTGATCGACTGGAAAAACCGCTCGAATCGCAAGCCAATGGTTATTCGCGGGGCCAGGCAAGTAGGTAAATCACACCTGGTTCGAATGTTCGGCCAGAAACATTTCGACAACGTTATCGAGGTCAATTTTGAGCAGGAAGCCTGGGCAGAGGATCTATTTGCCCAGAAAAACCCCGCTGATACACTGGCGTTCCTCGAGGCGCGATACAAGCAACGTATCGTGGCCGGAGAAACATTATTATTTTTGGATGAACTACAGGCCGGACCCAAGGCCCTTGCATCTCTGCGTTATTTTTATGAACAAACGCCGCAGTTGCATATAATCGCTGCCGGATCGCTGCTCGATTTTGTTTTACAGGATCACAATTTCTCCATGCCAGTTGGGCGAATTGAATATCTGCACCTTGGGCCTATGAGCTTCGAAGAGTTTCTTCTGGCCAACGGTGACGAGATAAAAATTCAGCGTTTGCAGGAGTTTTCGCCGGGTGATGATTTTGGTGACGCACTGCACAAATCTCTGATGGAAGACTTCCGAAAATACTGCATCATTGGCGGAATGCCCGAAGCTGTACAAGCATACATCGATACCAATTCCTATCTTGACGTGCAACGAATACTCGAAGGAATTCTGGCGACATACCAAGACGATTTCAGCAAATATTCCGGCCGGGTTAACCAGACGCTATTACGCAAGGCTTTCTCCCGTATACCGCTGCTGGTTGGCCAAAAAATCAAATACACCAACATTGATCAGCGAGAACGAAGCCAGAATGTCGCAAACGCAATGGAGCTTTTGGAACTGGCGAGAATTATCACCCGAGTCACCCACACTCACGCTAACGGCGTACCCCTGGGCGGTGAAGTTAATCGTCGTGATTTTAAGACCTTGTTCCTGGATGTAGGCTTGCTCTGCCGCGCATGCCGACTGGATATCACGGAAATACTGGATACAAACGAACTGCTCATGGTGAACTCCGGCGCAATTTGCGAGCAATTTATTGGACAACATCTATTGTACAACGCCCCGTCATATCAACAACCGGAACTATACTGCTGGATGCGTCAAAAAGCCGGAACAAACAGCGAGGTCGATTACGTCATTCAACACGGAACCAGAATTATACCCGTCGAAGTGAAGGCAGGAACTACAGGGCGACTGAAATCACTACACGTATTTGTAATGGAGAAACATCACAATTTCGCGTTACGATTTAATGCCGACACACCATCGATAATGAACGCCGAAACGGCAGTGGCGTCGCGTGATAAGAAAGAATTCCGCCTGCTGTCACTACCCCTCTACATGGTAGGCCAAACCAACCGCCTGATCAAAAGCCAACCGGCGTAATCTCTTATAAAGTGTGCGACATAAAAAAGTGGCGCCTAAGGCCAGCGGCGTTAACGTAGACGCGGTCCCTGATCGCGTCTACGTTGCCGCTTTTTAATGTCGCCCAGTTTCCGTCTTGAGACCCAGCGAGCCTATTCGGGCTTGGACTTCTTCATTTCTCCTTTGGCCTGGTCGGCGATTTCTTTTACGTCGGCTGCGGGAAGAATTACCGGAACACCAGCCGACACGCCTTTACCGCCAAGCATCGACATCATTCCGACACTGCGAGTCGCACCCTTGGTAGTGCGGCGCGTGCAAATGCCAAGCAGCTTACCGTCGACGGTGAATACCGGCGAGCCCAGTGAACCGGCGCCGACGTAAAATGTTCGCGGTTTGGTCACAATGGCTCCAACGCGCCCCAGCTTGACGTTAAGCGTGTGATTGAGCGTTTTTCCGAATCTGCCCAGCGTGATAATTTTATCCAACATGGAGGGCTTTGGCGCCGCCTTGGCCAGGTCAACATGGGCGATCTTCGCCAGGGTCTTCTTATCGAACGGTTTTTCCGGAGCCACGAACGCCAAGCTCAAATCATCATCAGTCATGACGAGCCTTGCAGGCGTTTCCGTACCGTCGGCAAGACGAAACTTAACCTCGCGAACCTCGCCCTTGAACTTCAGAGTTATAGCTTGCCCGCCGGCGTTAATTTTCATCGCGCCCAGAGCCTT
Source organism: Phycisphaerales bacterium (assembly GCA_018645065.1). GTDB lineage: Bacteria > Planctomycetota > Phycisphaerae > SM23-33 > SM23-33 > BS750m-G57. Next base: position 17,900 of record JABGPF010000016.1, on the reverse strand, counting down.
GGTCGGATCGAGGAGCGGAACAACCGTCAGACCCGACGGATCAATTATCGTACCGAGCACTTTGACCTTCTGTTCCTGCTCGGGAATCTTCATAGGCCCGCCTCCGGTGGCGGTAATTTTAACGACGGCCTCAACGTGCACTATCGCCTTTTCGTACGACTTCATAATATCTCTAGCCGCATCGGCAACGGGGTCCGCTTCGGCCAATACGGGCGCAACGGCGGTCAGCACGACACATGCAGTAATCCATAACATATTTTTAATCATTCTTCAGGGCCTTTCTTTTCAGTAACAACAACGGGTATGTTTAGTTTTATAAAATCGCCTGCAAACCAGCTACTTCGCCTGCCAGACCGGTTCGATCTCGCGGTACACCGTGTGGATACCACGCCGGATGAAGAAGACCACACGTCGCGGGCGTTTCGCTTTAATTTGCTCCAGGGCGGTTTTCAGCAGATCGACATCACCGGTTGGTTGGCCCTGAACGCTGAGCAGGACATCTCCAGACGCCAAACCGCCCAACGCCGCCCATCCGCCCGATTCAACCTTCACCACAAGCACTCCGCGGAGTGTTGCGTCGAGCTTCTTGCGGAACTTGTCCATCGCCGACATATTCCTGGCGGTGAACTCGAAATTATCGTCCTCGCAAGTCGCCAACCGATCAGACGAGACCGGCGGGGCTTCGAGGGTCATCTTGATCTTGACGTCCTTCTTGCCTCGCCGCACGCCAAGGACCACTTCTCCGCCAACGCGATACTGGCGGATCATCGTTTCGAAGACCTCACCGTCCTCGGGCTGGGACGCCTCAATCGACTCGGAGTCGACTGTCAGGATCACGTCGCCGACCTTGAGTCCGGCCTTTGCGCCGGCCCGGCCGGGATAGACTTCGGTGACTCGCACGCCGGTCTTCCCCTCCATGCCCAGCCCCCGGGCCAGGTCTCGCGTAAGCACCTGGGTGCTCACAGCCGGCCAGGGCTTCCTGGCCCGTGCGGGCTTGTCAGAAGCCTTTTCCTTACCGACCTTAACCATCGTCATCAATTCCCGCGTGCCTCGCAGGAAAGTCACCATAACGCCAACGGGCTCGGTTTTGTCCCCGGTAGCCTGGGATGTAATGCTCTGCAGGGCTGCGATATCTTTGACCGCTTTCCCGTTGACCTTGCGAATAATATCGTTGGTCTGTATGGCGGGCTTAGCCTCACCGCACGGACCGCCCGGGCGCAAAGAACCGACGAGCACGCCGTTCTTGTCGCTGCGACGACGTTCAAGCGCCATCATGCGTGAAAGGTTTCGTGCTGTAACGCCCCATGACTTCAGTTCGATCGGTTTGGGCAACGCAGCCTCGCGGGCAACGGTGGTCAGCGACAGGGTCACGGTCTTCCCGCCGCGAATCAGATCTATATTCACCTTCTTGCCAACCGGCGTGCCGAGAACAACCTGGTTAAACAGCGGCAGTTGCTCGGGCACTTCGCAGTCTACAGTCTTTCCATCGAACCGGGTCAGGACGTCCCCGGGTTGCAGACCGGCGTGGGCTGCCGGCGAGGCGTCTATCACCCCTGAGACCAACACGCCTGACGACGCCTTACCGCTGCGCAGGCGGGGTTGCACTTCCATTCCGGTCCAACTGCGTTTGACGTAACCGTGAGCAATGATCTGCTCGGCGACGTATCGAGCCACATTCGCCGGTATCGCCCCGCCCAACGACCCCAGCCCAATTTCGTTTATCCCGATTATCCTCCCGTTGGCGTCGACCAGCGGCCCACCGCTGTTACCACCGAAAATCACAGCATCATGAGCCAACCATCGCACAACCGATCCAACGTCCTCACCGTCCAGGCGGAACATGCCCGAGGAAGATTTCGGCATGATAAGCTTGGTGTTGCTGACTATGCCCTTGGTCACCGACTGGCTGACGGCCGCGGGACTGCCCATAGCGAAAACCTCATCACCAACTCTAACTTTATCCGAATCGCCCCACCGGGCCACCGGAATCTCCGCCGAATCGCCCTTCAACTGCGAGAGGTCCAACTTGAGCACCGCAATGTCGGACAGCGCATCAGTACCGACCAACTCAGCCTCGATCTCCTGCCGATCAGTGAGGCTGCAGATTATCCGTTTGGCATTGCCCGCCACATGGTGATTCGTCACGACATAGCCTTGCTTGTCGATAATCGCTCCGCTACCGGCGGCCCGGAACTTCCGCATCCGTCCTCCGCCCGGTTGATTCACCACAACGTAAATACGAACCAGAGAAGGATATACGTTCTTGACCGCCTTGGCGATCGCAGGGGCGGCATCAATAGACAGATCACCGCGATGCGCAGAGGTTCCGGTATCCGTACAAGATATTCCCATAAACACCGCAAGGGCGAGCACAACACCCGCAAAGCAATTCATTTTCAGCATTCAAAGTCTCCTTTTATATCAAAACGGACGACAGTACTCTCCAAGGAGTCCCGCCGCACGCTTACACACCAACAGACGCCGCCCAGCATCATTGCCTGTCAAATTTTCTGGATTCCCAGCCCATGAGAGGATTATGCAACAAGCTTTCCAAAAGCGCTAAGCCGCAAGCGGCACGACTTCACGCTCGTTCGAGTTTTATTGGGTTTGCCGCTTGCGGCTTAGCGCTTTTGGGAGGAGTTTTTTGCAAATGTACTGTAGTCGCACACGCTCATCGACTCTGGACAGGTAGGCGCCCAACTTGAAAATTAATGACCGCATCATCAGCTTTCAAGTCTCTTTGGCCCACGAGGATAAGTAACCAGGCCAAAACGCTGAAAGGCAGTCGTCGACATTCCCCTGACGGTCGGCTAGAATAATGGTATGGAATTCTATTATCATGAAGTTGACAACGATGTCCTGATCCTCGCCGCCGATGGGGGGATAGACAAACACACAAGCCGCGAATTCGTAGATCAGATACTCGAACTGATAAACGGAGGCGTGACGAAAATCATTATCGACTGTAGTAAACTCACCTATATCTCCAGCTGGGGGCTCGGAGTACTGCTGAGACTACACAAACGAGCCAAAACCGCAGGCGGTGAAGTGAAAATCGCAAACGTTCATAGCCGTATCACCGAACTCCTTACCCTCACGCATCTAAACAAAATATTCGGTATCTACCACGACGTTAATCTCGCCCGCCTGGACTTCAGGCCCGTAGATCAAACCGACTCACACTAGAACCGCACCGGAGGCCTACAACGCCATGGCAAAAGTAACGTGGATCACATTTACTGTCATTATGTCTGCCGCCCTGTCGGCCAATGCAAACTGGCCAGAGTTCAGAGGCCCGTCGTCAAACGGACACTCCGACGCCACAGGCCTGCCGGTGAAATGGTCGCCCACCAAAAACATTACCTGGAAAACACCGATCCACGGTAAAGGCTGGTCGTCACCGGTGATATGGGGCGACCAAATATGGATGACAACCGCCGAAAACAAAGGTAAACAACTCTACGCGGTATGCGTAAGCCGCAAAAGCGGTAAAATCCTGCACGACGTAAAGCTGTTCGAAGTGGAAAAACCCGGACGCATCAACCAGCTGAACAGCTACGCCTCACCAACACCGGTTATCGAAGAAGGCAGAGTCTACGTGACGTTCGGAACGTATGGAACGGCGTGCTTGGACACCAAAACCGCAGAAGTGATCTGGTCGCGACGAGATATCAACTGCGATCACGATATGGGACCAGGCGTATCGCCAATACCCTACGGATCAATGCTGATAATGCCCATGGACGGATGCGATAAGCAATTTATCATCGCACTGGACAAGAAAACGGGCAAGACAGTCTGGAAAACCGATCGCGGGATCAACTACGGCAAACGACAGTACGATACGAAAAAAGCGTTCTGCACACCGCTGATTATCGACGTGTCGGGGCAAAAACAGTTGATCGCACCATGTGCCGACGCGATCATCGCATACAACCCGAACACAGGCAAAGAGCTCTGGAAGGTATCTATGACCGGATTCTCGATAATTCCGAGACCGGTGTTCGCAGGCGGACTGCTCTATGTCGTCACCGACTGCTCGCGGCCGCAATTATGGGCGCTGAAGGTCACCGCCAAAGGCGCGAAAGTGGCTTGGAAGATCAAAAAAGACGCACCGCAGCGATCGTCACTAATGGTGATCAACGATCTGATCTACGGAATGACCCACCGAGGATACGTGCTCTGCTTTGAGGCCAAAACGGGCAAAACAGTCTGGAAACAACGAATCGGAAGCGCCTACTCAGCCTCGCCAATCTACGCCGACGGGCGAATCTACATATTCAACGAACGCCAGGGAACCGTCGTAATCAAACCGGGACGCACCTACCAGGAATTGGCGGTAAATACACTCAACAGAAGCCGCATCATGGCCTCGCCCGCAATCGCCGATAAAGCAATCTACCTGCGCACCGATACCGATATCTACCGTATCGAGAAGCAGTAAGACTTGTTTGTTGAGTTGCAGAAATGCAGGGAATCGCTAGCGACGCCGGCGAGTTCGACGGATCAGGAATGGAACGGCTCCGCATAGAAGAACCATAGTTGCAGGTTCGGGAACCACTTGGACAGCAAGAGCCCCCGCGCCAGGCACCATACCACCGCTGATCATCCCGAAGTGACGACGAAGGATCGTGAAATCCAATAGATTGACCGTGTTGTCATCGTTGAAATCGGCCTGTAGATCGTCGCCAAACTGCCCAAAGGTCATCAGCAATATCTCAATGTCCGTATTGTCAACGTCCCCGTCCCAGTCGGCGTCGCCGGCTAGGGGTATCATGCGAATCGCGTTAATCTGATCACGATAAGTCGCCATGTCCGCATATTTTGCATAGGATCCGTAAACCGGGGCAGTCGTGATATTTCCGGTGTAGGAGTACGGACCACCCACTGACAACGCCATGCCGGCCAGTTCCCATGAATCCCCGGATTTGATAAATACGCCCCCACCGGAATCGTTGTTCACCGGCTGGCATTCGTCATCACCAAGCCCAGGGGCGTCAAATGATGTCATGAATGAAGAGGTACGTCCGAACACGGAACTCGTAGCGCTGGTATACACGCCAGTTACGTTCCCGCCCCAACGCTTGACTCGTGCAGAACTGGTGTTGTAACCCTGGTAAAGACCACCGTCAAAGTCAACCAAATCACCAACACGACTTCTACCCGAGGCGATAATCGTCACCTCCTGATTAACCGGAGTCGAGCTGCTAAGCTCAATGAGAGGCGCATCAGGATGGCCGTTTATGCGGAACATCATTAAGTCCGCGTTAATAGTGGAATTATATTTAATGCGATGGGCGGTCTCGGGTATCTCGTAGTAGCGCTGATCAAGATCCACGTAGCGACCGCCTGCAGGATTGTGCTGGTAAACGTGATATGGCGCAATTACCCAACCATCACCAAGATACGCGCCAGAACCAATCGACATGACGCCGACATTGTTCCAGCCTGCATTGCCCACGGGGGCAGTATCATGCCCAGTTCCGCCGGTGTAAACCAATGCGAAAGAATTCTGTACCGAAAAACATAGTATGTACACGATACCTATTAATATTAGAGAAGATCTGCGGTGGTTCATCGTCGCCTCCGTCGAATACCGTAGAACACGATATTCGAGGGTTATAGCTCCCATGCCTTGGGGGCTGTATTATTCCGATAGTACTGACTTGGTATCGGACAAGCAAGCGATAAGCTTTATCCGATTATTCAGATTACCGCTTTTTAGACACATCTATCAAAATATTCGTCTTTGAAACTGTTTTTCTGATAAAGACTTCCTGCAAAACACCCTAGACAAATTTTTCTGAAAAAAATTTAAAAAAATTTCAGAAATGTCCAGTAAAAACGCCTAAAATAGACAGTAGGCAAACGGGTTCTCACCCATTGGGGTGTAATCCCCCTTGTTAAGCTACGCAATATACACAGTTTGCGAATCTCAGCAGCACCGCTTTGTCGATTATCCGTTGTTCATCATCCCGGGAGCAGAAGCGACAATTCCTTTAAGAGATTTTGTATAACGCAGTTATGCGCATTGAAGCCACTATCCCCCAATCTAGCAGGCCGATTTATCGTCCATCCCGGGAACGCCGATCTCCTGATCGGCTTTTAAAAACAAGACGCCCGGAAGGC
>JABGPF010000016.1:0-11671 GCA_018645065.1 Phycisphaerales bacterium | reverse complement strand
CAACCGGGAGATGAACTTTTGAAAAATGACCGGCCAGTAGCGGAGGATTTTAAGGCCCAATCAGGAGATTGGCGATCCCGGGGGCCTGACTCAATACGGCGATCAATTCGCCTGGGCCAGATGGCGCCCCGCAAGTACTGCCCTGAATGCGGTTAGTCCTCTTTGGTTTCAGCCCCTGACTCACCCTGACCGCCAATGAGCGCGAGCACGGCGCTGACGGTGGCGCGGAGTTTGACTTCATCTCTGGACAGGACCCGCCCCATGCTTCGGGCACTCATGGCGAACACGGCGGTGCCCAGCGGGTATTCGCGAGGCTTGCCCGCCGCTTTCCACCGCTCCATAACATCCTTGCGGTATTCGGCCGCGCGACGGAGGGATCATTCGCGCAAGGCGGGCGTGCCGACGCCGAATACGTTGTCCCAGCACGTCCACCGGCCGTCGGAACCTTGGTTGGCGGTGAGGAATTCGATCATACGAGCGTAGGTTGTCGTCCGCGGATCGTCCGCAGCCAGCGTCGCTGGGGCAAGTCGCAACTGGTGGAGCAAATCGTAAGGTTCGATAACTCCGCCGACGACGGGGTCGAACAGGCGGTAGTACGCTGGCTTGGTGTGCCCTGATCGCGGCAAAAGCGGAGAGAGCTTAAACAGATCGCCCATATCGGCGCCCACTGGCGCGCGGGCGTCGGACAACCATTTACCGTACCGCTTCTGGTACGACTTGCCCATGATCACCAGCAGGTCCTCGATCGCTCCGACCGCCTGTGCGTCGCAGATGGGCGTGCGGCGGGAGACGACAGTTCTGGGAACCAAGTCGCCAGGCAGGTCCTTGAGATGCTTAGGGCGCCGAGAGGGCAGTGTCTTACCCCAGAAGATCATTTCCCCCCACCGGCCGTCTCGCCCCCGCCCTGCGGTAAGCTTCGATAGCGTCTTGCCCAGAGCCAGATGCGTATGGATCGGCCTGACCAGCGATTTCCTGTTGAGCCCGCTGAGGTGCTTGAACCGGAAGCTCTTGGGCAGCTTGCCACGTTCATGCGCCACGCGCAGAGCGAACACCGCCAGCGCCGTAGACTGCAGATCGGCCATGGTTTCGTAAAACAGATTGTACGGCCATCCGGACGCCCTCGTTCCGGGATGCTCAAAATCGAGAGTGGTGTCTATTACCGAGGCCCTGGTGGCCGCTGCGAAGCGGTGGGCGTTGCAGGAAACGCTGCGGAACAGATCGGCGATCTGTATGCGGGTGGTCTTCAACTCCTCTTGCCACTTGTCGATCTGATCCTGCAAATCGTCCCGTTTCCGGGCCTTCTTAATTCGCTCGGTAAGACCGGCGGCGACCTTCTCGACCTTCTCGCACTCAGCCATCACCACGCCGAAATGATCGAGATTCACGCACAACGGACCCCACAGTCCGCGTGCTTTCACCGACTGCTGCTGCCCTGAGATCAGGCGGGCCAGCAGCAGACCGGTCATTTTGTCGTAAGTCTCGCCGGGGTACCGGGCAAACGCCGCCGCCGCCCAGGCTATATCCGAAGTGTTGTCGGGGATCCCGAACGACCGCAGGTGTCCGTAGAGCGTCTGAGCCAGTAGATCCAGTCCGCGATCGTCGCTGGGCGACACACCGGCGGCCAGCAGGGTGTACAGCACCATGGCGTTGTTGCCCACCCAGCCCACCGGACGGACGTCCGGACCGCCTGGTCCGTAGATCGGGCGTCGAAGGTTATGGGGCTTAACGATGTCGCCCTTGGGATCGCGCGCCAGATATTCCTTCTGACGCTCGCCAACCTTGATCCGCTTGACGAGTTTATTCCGCGTAACCCGCTTCATCACGATGGTGGAGCTTTGCTTGACCGGGACAAGTTCAGTCACCTTCTCGTAGATGTTCTTCCAGACGGGAATGGTGATGACCTTCTTGCTGTAACGCACCTCGAGCTCAACGTCCTTGTAGTCGACGACCTTCCGCGTGTGGACCAGCGGGAACGCGAGCCCGGTGAGGTTGTCATCAGCGTTGAGCACCGCCAGCAAAGCCGCAACCCCACGTTTCAGCGCCGCAGCGTCAGGAGCCGTCGCGGGAGTCTCATCAGCCGGCGCCGTCGTGGGAGTCTCGACGATCTGGTCAGCAGCTTCGGCTGCAAATCCTGATTGCGGACCGACCGCTGCACACAACAAAGCCGCCCCCAACAATAGACTGAAATGGAACCAATGTACTCTACGCATCTGCAGTTCTCCTGAATCGTGCATTATCCACTATTTATCATCCAGAGTCACCACAACATTCTTTATCGAACCGCTGAGTGAGCGACCACATGTTTACTTTAGGTTCACAGTTTAGAGCCTGTGAACATAAGCCTATATAGTCCCAATAGCCCGCCAGCCCACGCAAGTTAACGCCGGATAATAGGGACGCACTTGCTTTAAGTGCTTTCATGTTAACCGGTTAGATGCACCAGCGCCACTTTTCACCTTACACGCCAGGCCGATTTACGGAGGTTAACAACCAGGGCAGATTTAGGGACCCTGTGAACGTCCCCCATAAGCCACAAAATCACCAATCCAAACCGCAAAAAACTTGGAAAAAGCCTGGAAAAAACTAGCGTTCGTGGAGGCGAAAGGCCGACCTGCCGACCGCCCCTACATGTGTTGACGGTTCTGGGGTGGTTGTTGGAAGGGGACGTTGAATCCAGGATAGAGAGCGTGATTCCCGGGAACGCCGATCTCCCGATCGGCTTTTAGAAAATGAACAGCCGGAAGGTGATGAGGCTCAGGGCCAATCGGGAGATTGGCGTTCCCGGAGACATAGGTAACAATTTTACCGTTCGCCGTAACTTGAACACCCGTACTCTCAGGCCGTTGACTCGAACCCACAATCCCACCAAATCAAAACATTGACTTCCCGATCTGCCGGCAGGTCGTCGCCTTGCTTGAGTTCGAAACGTTTTTTCCGAGCAACCTTGGATTTGGATTTGGATCCTCGTCGTCGCGGCGCGACTTTGGGCATCATTTCGGGTATCGAGGGCTTGTACCGCTCAAGAGCTTCGGCGTCGCCGCAATCGCCCGCCGGTGAGGGGTTTATGTCTTGAGTACACGACGTCGACGAGTTGGGCCCGTATGGCGGACATATACAAAATAGGCCCCCCATTGGGCATTATTGAACGACGTTGTCATATCGTAGACGCCCTTGGTTAGCGCCAATTCGAGAGTTGCGCTTACATCAGAAGCATCCATACTTGCGGTAACTGATTGTGAGCCGACTGTAAGAGTAGCTTTAGTCGCCCCGATCGCCTTGGGGGCGTCCTTGGGATATCGTCGAAGGTCAAATTGGTAAAGACCGTCCCGGGGCGCCTCGACGGCCCATGTCCCATTAAACTGGCCCTTCAGTTGGCCTTGGCGAAATGGCTGATCGCCCTTATACCAGTAATGTGCGTCCAAACGAGTTTCCAGTCCATTGGGACCGGTCAGCACTTGCACAGGAAGCACCTGGCTTACCGGTGGGAGTGAACCCCAAAACTCCTCGTAGTGCGCTGTTAGCCTGGCGACGACCTTCGGATTGTCGGCCGCCACATCGGTTTTCTGTCGCCAGTCGCCTTGAGCGTCATAGAGTCGTGAGCCGTTGACCAGCCGCCACCTTTGGGTCTTGACCGACACATTGACATTCTTCTTCCGCTCCCGACCCCGCGGACACTGAATAATGAGCTTGCGGTCATCGGTCCAGGCGGCCTGGCCCGCCAGCAACGGTCGCAAACTGCGCCCGTCCACGTTCCGAGGAATAGGGATTCCCGCCGCGTCGAGCATGGTGGGCATGAGGTCCACCATGCCCGCCAGGGCGTTGGATTCATGCCGCCGTCCCTGCCAAGGCGGATAATGAACGATACAGAACACATGGTGCCTGGAATCATAGCCCTGGGCCGAGTTCAGCTTGACTCCCTTCGGATTCCCGCGCCCGTACATACCCTGGTCGGTAGCAACGATCACCATGGTCTTGTCCGAGAGTTTCAGGCGGTCCAGTTGCTCGAGGACCTTTCCCACATTGTCATCGATGTTCTCGATTCCGGAGAAGAGATTCAGTTTCGACTTGGAAAGCTCCTCCAGCCCCTTCCTGCGAATCATCCGCTCTCTGGTCTTAGCGTGGGGGGCAAAATCATGGACCGCTGGAGTTGATATGAAAGCAAAGAACGGATTGTCCTTGTTGGTTTTGATGAACTCGGCGGCCTTACCGAACAGCACATCGGTGGAATGCCCCCGAGTCTTACAATCTTTGCCGTTGTGCTCGTAGACGCCATCTACGTAGCTGTTGCCTATGTAGTCTTGCATCTGGCCAATGAACCCGCCCCGCATGACGAAAGCTTCGTCAAAGCCCCTGCGTTCGGGCTGGTAAGGGTAGGAATGCCCCAAATGCCATTTCCCGAAAATGCCCGTCTTGTATCCGGCCTTCTTCAGGTGGTCGGCGACGGTATGCTCCCTCCTGTTCAAGATACAGAACCCTCCGATGGTGTTATGTATCCCGCTGCGCAGGGAATACCTCCCGGTCATGAGAGAACCCCGGCTTGGTGAACAGTAAGGCGCCGCGTAGAAATTGCTGAAGTCCACGCCTTGGGCGGCAAGAGCGTCGATTCTCGGTGTACGCACATAGTTGTGCCCATGAGAACTCAATTCATAGTAGCTCTGATTGTCGGTAAGCACGAGGACAATATTAGGCTTCTGCGTCGGCGGGGCCGCAGATAGCAACTTAGGCGTAACACTTACCGCGGCGCCAACGCTGATTGCCCTGAGGAAATCGCGTCGCGTATGTCTGTAACGATTCATTGTCAGCATCCTTTATCCAAGCAGCGGTGGACCGTGATGAAGTAAAGCATCCAGTATCCGATTAGTTCCCGGCGGGTTTGTAATGATGAGACCGCCAGTATTTTCGGTCGATCTCGTACGGGTTCAAGGGGGCTGCGGCCGGTAGATCTTTCGGCAAGATACCGTAATTCTTCATCTCGCGAATGTAGTGTTTGTTCGGCCGAAAATCTGACATGTCGAATCGTCTGGTGAATTTCTCAAAGCCTTTCTTTTTCTTCCGGACCTCTCTCAACAGCGTCTGATAATCAGGATCGCTTCGGTCAGCGAAAACTGGCTTCTCCTTGCCGAGACGTTTATTAGTAGAGGTTAGCTTCACCCCTTTTTTCCAGCTTTTCAGTTCCTCCGACGACAACGGGCGGCATATTCCATATCCGCCAGCCGATTTTGCAAGCGGGGCCAGCAGGATCATCGAATTTTCCGGACGGGATAGATTGACGGTCGTTTCGCCGCAGAACGGAAACATCGGATCGTCCTTGATCAGCTGATGCCCTTGTGAAAAGCCTTTTACCCTGCCACCGCTATGCAACGTGGTTTTGCCTGAATGACACGACCCGCAACGGGGTTCCAGAACCTTTGGATTCACTCTACCGCTGGCTGCACCAGATCCCAGCGAAGCGTAAGTGCCGGGATACGCCGCCGCGCTTTCGATCCAATAACGGATCATGTCGACCTCATGGTCCGACAGTTTCGCTTTATGGTGCGAACCGTCTATCAATTTCATCAACGGACTGGCCGAAGTACCAAGCTCCCGCGGCCCGCGATTACCATTTCCGTTACGCGCATCGACTACCAGGTTCTTTATGAACAGCGTGAGGTATGAATGTGAATAAGTCGGACTGCGATCGCCGGAGAGAATTATTCCGCCGGCGCGCGGACCGCCCTTTTTGGTTTTCTGATAATCGTGACAGGATACGCAATGTTTATCGAGAATCGGTTGAATATCGCGTGGGAAATCGAACACGTCGGGGATGTTCTTCAGCGGTTGGATCGTCTGCGGTTTTCGCTTCATCGCCATGCTGACTCGACGACTGACCGGCGTGTTGGCGCGATCTTCATGACACCCGATACAGCTAAGTTTTTCGCCTGGCTGGACGGTCATGAAACTCTGCATTCGCTTGACCGACATGTTGTTCTTATCCAACGCGACAAAGAACACGCTTCGCATCGCTGGCAATTTGAAGTTGGCGCTGCCGTCGGTTTCGACATCAACAGTTCCCAAAACTCGTTCCAGCGTAAACGTGCCGCCGAAGCTGATCGGCCACCAACTGCCGTGAAAATTAACCGGCTTGGGCAACGCCTCCAAAACCAACAGTTTTTTGATATCGCCGCGAGCGACGCCCTTCATGTTTCGACCCACGTAGACATTGTCCAGCATTACCGTACCTGTCGATTGCGACGTATCGATACGCGAAGGGATCACCGGTTCGCGTTTTCTTCGACGCATCGCCCGCGGCTCGTGGACCGTCAGGCCTTTGTCCTTCCATGCTTTCGGCAGGGTCCAAAGGCTTTGGTAATTGTTGCTCGAATCAAGCACTCCAACCCCGTTGTCACCAGCCACAAGAAAGAGCTCTTCGGACAAAGGGTAAGGGTCGCGATAACGTTTCGTGCGTGTGCGCTTACGTGCGATGGGCTTGGCTGACGTTAGATCATCCGGGCCATTTCTCGGGTCAACAATCGTCACAACACCAGCGTGTTCAGCCAGTCCGTGTTTCGGCGAGAAAGAGGCGACAATTTTCGCCGAGCCAGGTATGGGTTTGGCGTCTATCATAACGGTGAACGGGTGCATATTACCGTAGAAGACCGCCTGGTTGCTGCCGTCGGGATTCATAGTCCACAAGTGATGAAATCGTATCTGTGCTCTGTCAATATACTCCCAACGTGTGTAGAGAATGCGTCCGTCAGGCAGAACCCAGGGAGTATTGTCCTGCTCGATATTGCACGACAGCGCCCGCATGTTCTTACCGCCTGCCCTGAGCTCTTCGGCCGAAGGGTCTCCATCACAACGGTAAAGGACGGCGACCCGAGTAACCCAACAGTTCACGAAACGGTTGCAACGGCTTGAACAGAATACGATCCCCCCGTCAGGCAAATAGGCGGGCTCAAAGTCATCATACGATCCGCGGGTGATCTGGCGCAGGCCTGAACCGTCGATATTGATTTCATAAAGATGATAAAACGGCTGGCCTCCTTTTCGGTATGAAAACAAGATCTTCTTCCCATCGTAGTGCATCTGCGGGTCTCGAACCCCGCCCGCCGGATCGTCGAGCAATATCTTCAGCTCTTTATTTTTGATGTTGTAGCGACAGAGCTTTCCGCCGTCAAAATAGAACTTCCTATCCGGATTTCCTGCATGATAGCTGAAGTTTTCGTACCAATGGGCTCTGGTCAGGGCTCTCTTGCTGGCAGCGAAAACGATGTCTGCGACACCGCGCTGCTTAACTTTCTCCACGAGAGAGATCGTGTCATTTGAGACCGCAGCAAGGCAATGATTTGCACCATCAATGACGACCGCCGCCATCATGATAATGTAAAACAATCTCAGAGAGCCTTCTCTAAGCGTAGGGGTAATGCTCGTGAAACGGTCCATTGTCTGCATTCCTTATCCGCAGAACTATTAAAGCTTCGTCAGGTCTTTGGCCCAGGGGATGTTGCCTTTTGGGGAGATCATTAGGCTGCGGGTCTTTTTGTTGGGGTAGATTTTTGGGCCGCCGCCTTTGGGGTAATACCAGAATGATTCCCAGTAACGGCGATCGACTGCGAATGGATCGTACTTGTCGCGGTCTACGTCAAACGACTCGGGCAAGATTCCGTAACGCTTCAATTCGCGAATGTAAAATGGGTGCGGTTTGAAGCCGGGCATGTCCCAGCGTTTGTTCTTGTCGAGGCAGGCCTTGGCCTCGGCGCCCATCTTCAAGATCGCCTGGTAGTCGGCGTTTTTTGTGTCGGTGAACAGTTTGGCAGCGGCCTGGGTTTGGGCGGGTGTTTTATCGCGGGCTTTGCATCTGCCCCATCCGCCTGCCTGTTTGGAAAGCGGAGCCAGCAGCATTGGCGACTTGTCCGGGCGCGAAAGATTGAACGCCATGTGTGCGTCCCAGAAATACGTTTTCCTGTTCTTGTTCCCGGCGATACTGTTGCGTTCGGGTTTTGGGAGTCGGTTGCGATGGCATTTTGAGCAGTTGTTTTTGAATGCGGCTTCGGCAGTTTTGCTGGCGGCGTGGTATTGCTTCGACGCGGTGTTGTTGCGGAACATCCCGGTGTACAGTGCGGCGTAAGTTCCGGGGTACGGGGCGCCGATGTGTATCCAGTTTCGGATCATCGCGATTTCGGCGGCCGAGAGTTTGGCCTTGTGGTGCGAACCGTCGAGCATTTTCATAAGCGGGCTGGCCGAATCGCCCACGCCGCGCGGCTTGCTGTTGCCCGGTCCGTTTCGCCCGTCAGAGACCGGCCCGGTGGTGGTCAGCGTCATGTAGCTGTAGGAATAAATCGGCCCGTGATCGCCTGTGAGGATAACGTTAGCCTTGGGCTTTTCGGGGCTGTGGCACTTGATGCAGTGCTTGTTGAGTATCGGCTGGATGTCGCGCGGGTAGTCGATAGTAAACGGAACGTCGGGCACTGGTGTGATCTGGCTGGGCGGGCGTTTCATGGCGCTTACAACTCGCCCGACTGCGATAGTGGGCGTCTTTACGCGATCTTCATGGCATCCGACACAGCTAAGCACCTCGCCGGGCATAACGCTCAGGAAGCTGTGCATGCGTTTAACCGAACTGTTATTTTTGTCCAGAGCGATGAAGAACAGCGGGCGATTGGCGGGCAGTTCAAAGTGGGCTGACCCGTCCGGCTCGATAGGCACGGTTCCGAGTATGCGCGACAGCGTGAACGTTCCGCCGTGGCTGAGCGGGATGAAATCGTGATACCCATTGCCATAGTTCAAGGCCTTGGGCAGCGTCTCGAGGACCATGAGTTTCTTGATCTCACCTTTTTTGATCCCGCCCATGTTTCGCCCGATATAAACGTTGTTCAGCACAAGCGTACCGTTGGCTTTGGACAGGTCGATGCGGGAGGGAATCACACGTTCTCGCTTCTGTTTAATGATCGGTCGCGGTTCGCTGATCATGATCTTGCTGCTGTGCAGATCCATCGCCTTACCGGCCGCGTTAACCACTTTTATGCTGCGGGCCGACGCCACAATAAAACAATCCTTCGACACCGCGTACGGGTCGCGACATTGGAGATTCCCCAGATGCTTCATCGCCGACTTATCGTCCGGGCCAAACTGGTCGGTAACCGTCGCGAGGCGACCCTGATGTTCTCTTCGCCCATGTCCCGGCGAGTCGATCAGCACCACCCGGTTAGTGCCCGGGATCGGCTTGGCGTCGATGAACAGCGAGCCGCGATGCATGTTTCCGAAGTATACCGTCTGGTTCGTTCCGTCGGGGTTGCACGTCCAGAGATGGTGAAAGCTCACCTGGTTGCGATCGACGTATTCCCATCGCGTAAAGAGAATCCGCCCGTCGGGCAGAACCCAGGGCGTGTTGTCCTGTTCGATATTGGCTGACAGTTGGCGAATGTTTTTCCCGTCGCCGTCGCAACGGTGCAGCACGGCTACCTGCACCAGCCAGCAATTCACCCAACGCTTAACTCGCCCGGAGACAAACGCGATTCCGCCGTCGGGCATATACGTGGCTTCCAAGTCATCGTAGATGCCATCGGTCAGTTGCTTCAGGCCCGAGCCGTCAACGTTTATCTCGTACAAGTGGAACTGTGCGATCCCGCCCTTACGGTACGAGAAGAGAATTTTCCTGGCGTCGTAGTGAACCTTCGGATCTCGGATCGAGCCGGTTCTGTCGGCAAGCAGCGTGGTGACTTTCCCGGTCTTAACGTCCAGCTTCGCCAGGCGTGCGCCTTGGGTGTACATCGGCTTCTTGGGGCCGCTGAAGTCGTACCCGAAGTTGGCGTACCAGTGACCGTCGGCGCTGAAGTTTCGCTCAACGAAAACGACCTCGCGAACGCCATTCTTGACAAGCGTCTGGCCCGCAGGCGAAGCGGCTTGGGATGCAGATGAAATTAACGCCACAACGCAACTAATCGCTAACAACATTCGCGTTTTCATACGACCTTCCTTTGGTTCACTCTGTGGGCTTTTTGCGGTTCTTCTTCCGCCGCCTGGGCTTTTTCTGCCCACCGCCTTCGGGGATCGGGCCGGTGTATTTCCACGTGCTCCACGGAGTGTCGCGGTGAGACTTGGCTATGATCGTTTTGATTTGTTTGACGATCTCGGGATTATCGCTCGACAGGTCGGTAGTCTCGCCGATGTCCTTGTCCAGATCGTACAGCGAGAATTTTCTCTTGGCGGCGAGGGCCTTCCACTTGCCCATACGAACGGCCTTGGCGCCAAGGAACTCCCAGTAGAGATAATCGTGGGCCTTCTGCTTCTTGCCCAGAAGCGTCGGGACCATCGATATCCCGTCCGTTTCTTTGGTGACTTTCGCCCCGCCGAGTTCGGCGAACGTAGGCAGCATGTCCCAAAACGCCGACCGATGCGCACTGACCGATCCCTTGGCGATTTTCCCAGGCCAGCGGGCGACGAACGGAGCGCGAATACCGCCCTCGTACAAGCTGCCCTTCTTGCCGCGCAACGGACCGGAGCCCTTGAACAGCGAATGCAATCCCCCGCCGGCCGACCCGTTGTCGCTCGTGAAGATCACCAGCGTGTTATCGTCGAGGCCTAGATCCTTGATCAGCTTGGCAATCGTTCCGACGTCGCGGTCCATTCGCGTGATCATCGCGGCGATAGCTTTCTTCGTGCCCGACCAACCGGCCTTGTTGGCGTAAATACCCAACTCGGGCACCTGGAACGCCGAATGCGGGATCGTGTAGGGCAGATAGAGCAGGAACGGTTTCTTGGCGTTGTCGCGAATGAACTGCAGCGCTTCAAGCGTCATCAGGTCGTGGGAGTAGTCCTTCTTCGCCCCGCCCTTGTTGCGAAGCATCACCTTCTTATCGTTCCGCCACAGGTGCGTGGGATAATACGAGTGAGCCTGACGCTGGCAGTTATATCCGAACCAGTGGTCGAAGCCTTGCTTGTTCGGGTCGCCGGTCGAACCGGGATAACCCAGCCCCCACTTACCGATGCACGCAGTCTTATACCCCGCAGTCTGCATAACCTTCCCGAACGTCTGGGTGTCTGCCGGGAGCGGAACGTTGCCTTCAACCGGTAAGGGGCGATTTCCGCGAACGTAACAATGCCCAGTGTGCAGACCCTGCAGCAGCACGCTCCGCGACGGTGCGCAAACGGCTGAGCCGGCGTAGTGATCGGTCAGGCGTATGCCCTCTGCGGCGATCCGATCGATGTTCGGAGTCTTGATCTCTTTCTGGCCGTAGCAGCCCAAATGCCCGTAACCGAGGTCATCGGCCAATATGTATATAATGTTAGGCTGGCGGGCCTTATCGCCTGCTCCAATGGCCCGGCCGCCGTCGCCAAGCAGCGACAGTCCGGCGGCCAACACTCCGGTATTTTTCAAAAAAACACGGCGATTCATAGGCGATTCTCCTACGGTTGAATTGTTATTTCAGCGGCTTGATCATGATGTTGCGGTATGCCACTGGTCCGTGGTTGCCTTGGAACATCAGGGGTCCCATTGCTTTTTCTTTACCGTCAACGCCGCCGGGAGTGGGACGCTGCAGTTCGATGTTTTCCTGGATCAGCGTACCGTTCAAGAGCACCTTGATAATGCGTGCGTTAGCGATTTTCTTGCCCTTGGCGTCGAACTTGGGAGCTTGATAGTGGATCTCGTATTTCTGCCACTCACCGGGCTTCTTGCAGGCGTTAGCTTTGG
>JABGPF010000353.1 GCA_018645065.1 Phycisphaerales bacterium | reverse complement strand
GTAAGGTTATCGGTCGTGAAACGGTTTCGGTGCGAGTGGCTCCGAAAGATTCCGCCGCGGTCTACTGGACTTACCGCCCGGGGTCGGCGGGTTTTGCTCAACTGCTGATGAGCGCCGACTGTAAAGCAGGTTCAGACGCCTCGCTGAAACGCATGCCCGTTGTGCCCGCCTGTTCGGTCGAGCAGTTGATCACAGCTTCGGGTTTCTGTACGGACTCGGCAAAGTTTAACATTCCTGCGGAGGTTGATCTGTCCGGGGCGAAGCTGGAGATTACTCTCGTGCCCTCAATCGCCGCCGACATGGTCGACTCGCTGGACTACCTGGTTACCTATCCTCACGGATGCGCTGAGCAGACGATGAGCAAGTTTGTACCCGCGGTGAAGGTTGCCGGCATGCTCAAGACAATCGGACTGAAAGTCCCGAAGCTCGAAGCCAAACTTCCCAATTACGTCGCGATCGGGATCAAGAAGCTGATCAACTACCAGCGCAGCGACGGTGGGTGGGGCTGGAACGGAAACGGCCGCACGCACGAGATGATGACGCCGTACGTAATGTACGGTTTGCTGGAGGCTGAGGCCGCCGGATACGAACTGCCCAACGAAACGGCGATCACAAAGGGCCTGGCCCGCCTGAAAAAGTTCATCGACGTGATGAAGGAAGCCCAAGCCTCCGATCGTATATACTGCATGTACGTCTACTCGATGCGGAAACCCATGCAGGCCGAATGGTGGCGGTTTATCGCCGACCAGGACGACAAAGACAAGCTCAGCGACTACGCCACGGCGATGTCGCTGGAGATGGCGGTGCGGGGCAAGAAAACGGCGCTGGCCAAGTCGCTGGTAAACAAGCTCCGCAAGCGGGCGGTTGTAACTGGCGGAGAGGTCCACTGGACCACCGCGAAGTTCTCCAAGTGGGGCGACGATCGCCATGAGATTACCGCCGCGGTGTTCAAGGCGCTGGTTGCAGTTGACGTCAACGATCCGTTGATCCCGGGCGTGCTGTCGTATTTCGCGGCGACAAAACGAGGCAAGAGATGGAACTCAACTAAGGACACCGCGATGATTCTGTTCGCCATGTGCGATTATCTGGCGGCCAAGAATATACCACACAAGGCCAATGCGTCGGTTCGTGTCGCCGTTAACGGAGGTGAAAATCGAACAGTGGAAATGACCAGCGGGTTGATGAAAAAGATCGTAATTCCAGGCGCCAAACTGCGTGCGAAGGAAAATGTCGTTAAGTTCGCCCAGGCCGATGCAGGCGCTATGTATCGTCTGGTGTTCCGATATCGCAAGATCGATAGCAACGTCGCAGCGTTTGAGTCAGGCGTGAAAGTCACCCGGACCCTGCACCTGCTGGATGCGACGGGCAAAGCTATTGGTGAAATTAAACCTGGCGGCGCCGTGCCGCGCGGATCGTACATTCGCAGTACTGTTAATGTCCGTCGACTCAACGGGTCTGGAATGAGCTATGTGCTGGTCGAGAGCCCCAAGCCCTCGTGCGCGGAAATCGTACCGGTGGGCGATAAGCGATTCGTCGCGGCGTCCCGTTCGACGAACTACGTTCTTCGCGAGGACAGGACCCACGCCGCACTGTACCATCACGAGCATACGAGTTCACAGATCATCGATCAGACGGTATTTTACGTTGAGCTGGCGGGCGAGTACACGATCCCGCCTGCCTACGCGGAACTCATGTACAAAACAACCGTCCGAGGACATAGCGGAACGTTCCGTTTTAAGATCAAGGACGCAGGATGAACTGGTTGCCGGTCAGATTGAATAGTACAAGCAATTGAGGTGCAATATGAAACACACACGAATAGTATCGCTGGCGGTGTGCCTATGGGTTTTCGCGGGAGTCGCGTCGGCTGAGCCGGTCAAAGGCGTTACTGCTGCACGGGATAAAGGGCTTGTCTGGCTGACGAAGAACCAGGCGGCTGACGGGTCGTGGGGCAAGACTTACACCGTGGCGGTGACCAGCTTCTCGTCGCTGGCGTATCTTGCAGCCGTTGACGAACCGTTTACCGGTGATAACGGAAAGGCGCTGACCGCAGGTCTGAAGTATCTGATGAGCGTCCAGAAGAACGGGCAGTTTCCCTCGCAGGGTCATTCGTGGATACACGGACAGGGCTTTGCCACCTTGGCGCTGTCTGAGGCGGCGGGGCGATCGATGTTCTGCAAAACTAAACCGGATATCGATCTTAAGAAGATGCGAGCGACAGTGGCTGCCGCCGTTAAGGTTATCGCAGCCAACCAGTCGTCCTCCGGTGGATGGTGGTACAAGCCCGGATCGAAATCTCAGCACGAGGGCTCGACCACCGTTTGTGCGGTGCAGGCGATGGTTTCGGCTGCGAATTACGGGATTGAGATCGACAAGACGGTGCTGGCGAAGGGATTTGAGTATCTCAAGAAGTGTCAGAACGCTGACGGTGGTTTCGACTACCAACTCGACAACAGCCCCAACACCAAAAGCATGAAGGAAGGCACCGCCGGCGATGTAGCCACGCTGGGTCTGATGCGGAAATTTGATTTTGCGGTCATGATGAACGGTTACAAGTTTCTGTTGAAGATCACCCCGGCTGCGATATCTAAGGAGCGTTTCCCGTATTACGGTCACTTCTACGGATGCATGGGCATGCGATTGCTCGGTCAGGAGTTTAAGAGCTTCGGCGCCAAGACGGGCGGTTACATATCCGCGGCGCAGAAGGACGTGCTGTCGTGGCAGGGCAAGGACGGCCAGTGGCCCGTTAAGAGTTACATGAAGACATCAGGCGGTGAGGGCGGGGCGTACGCTACGTCTTTCGCCGCGATGATACTCGGCGCCGACGAAGGGCGATTGAGCATATTTAACCGTAAACCGCCAAAGCTGCCGAAATGATTTTCAGTCGTTAAAACAGTTATTTGGTTTCGAGATGTCGTTCCCGGGCGTATAATCAAGTGTCGGAGTCCCGTCGCCCGGGGCGATGACGTCGGAGCCAATTTCTTTTGCGCCAGTTATATTAGGGAGTCGAGTCATGGTTCATCCGTTTGAGAGAATTATTCCCAGCGACGAAACCGAAAAGCCCAGCAGACGCAATGTGTTGAAAATCGCCGCTTGCGGAGCTGTCGCGGCAGTGGCTGCGAAAGCAACCGGACAGGTCGCCACTACGATGGCGATCGGTGAAGAGGGCGGTCAGCCCGGAAGACCTATCGCCACCACACGTGCAATTGGCGAGGAAGGCGGAAAAGGCCCCGTTATAGTTCGGCCCGGACATCAGGGTAAACTCCTTACGCATTACCGGAACTTCCAGACTGCATTGAGGGCGGGCGATGTCGAGACCGCCGGTCAAGAATTTACAAAAATGGAAACGGCTGCGAAGTCCGAGAAGAAAAATAGTCGCTACAAGAGGCTTGTTTCCAATTCTCGTAAGCAACTAGACACCGCACTTACCACCAGGCTCAAACATGCCGATGCGAACTTGAAGGCCAAGAAACTCGTCCCGGCGATTAAAACTTACCGTGCGATCTCGCGAATCGAGGGTTTCAAACAGCAGGCTCTAGCCAAGGGCAAGTTGACCGAAGCAGCAAAGCTCGACGGGCACGCCGAGGCCCTCAGCGAGGTTCAGGCCCAGGAACTTTACGACACCGCCGCCAAGGCGAAGAACTGCGATAAAGTCGCGATTTACGAGCAGACGGCCCGGGATTACCCCAAGACGCCGACCGGTAAGAAGGCCGCCCGGCAGGCAAAGGCGCTCTCTGCTCGCCTCAAACGCGAAGAGGCCGCCTCGGCTGCTATGTTGAAAAAGGCCCGCAAAGCCAAAGGCTCCAGCCAGGTGAAAATGCTGCAGGCGATCGTCAGACAATATCCCGACACCACATCGGGCAAACTGGCCAGGGAGATGCTGCCCAAGGCTCCTCGTCCCAGGCCCGGCGGCGGGATGATCGCCACGACAATGGCCATTGGTGAGGAAGGCTGATGGACCGCAAGCGACTTGTGTTAATTCTGGCTGAGCCTGACGATGAGCACGCTTTGTACATGCAGGGCCTGCTGACCGAGGATAAGCACGTTGTTCGGATTCTCAACACCGCACAGTATCCCTCTGACTTTGCGTTGAGCTACGGTCCGCAGTCAAATTCGGCGCGGATAGACTTTCCCGACGGGCAAATTCTCGACTGGAACGATATATACAGCATCTACTGGCGCCAGTTCACAGGCGTTAGTCCATCGACGCTGCCCGACGGTAACCAGGCGTTCATCGCCGAAAATGACTCTCGCAGCCTTATCGAATCAATGCTGTTCGCGCTGCCTGGAAAGTGGGTTAATTCATACCGAGCATGGCGTTTGCACCAGGCCAAGCCCGCCCAGCTAGCAAAGGTCTGCTCGCTTAATCTCGAACCGTATTTGAAAATACCACGCACCCTGCTCACCAATTCACGACGCGAGCTTAAGGGCTTTGCCAAATCGGTAGGCCAGTGCATATTCAAGCCCGTGCAAGGCGGAGCCCATACGCGAATACTCACCGAAGAGCACCTTGATGATGAGCATCTTGAGAATCTGCAGCACGCGCCGGTCACCGTTCAGCAGCACATAGAGGGTACGGACATACGCGTATTTGTGGCAGGTCGAAAGGTAATGGCCTGCCGCATCGAGACCGATTCGCTGGACTTCCGCGAAGATTCCGACGCGAAGATCGAGCCCCACGCATTGAGTAGGGAAGTGGCTGACGCGTGCATTCGAATTGCACGTGCGTTGAGCCTGGTCTGGACGGGAATAGATCTCAGGTTAACCGATAAAGGGGAGTACTACTTCTTCGAAGCCAACCCCAGCCCAATGTTCATGGGCTTCGAATCACGATGCCGCCTGCCTCTGACCGAAACGCTTATCGACCTGCTGATAAGGTGATTTTTCGCCGGTGTGTTTGGTTTTCGACACAGAGACTCAGAGGCTCAGAGAACGGCAAACGGCAAACGGCAAACGGCTTTGCCACAGAGATCACAGAGAACGGCAACGGCAAACGGCGGAAAAGATGCTACGGCTACGGCAAACGGCTACGACCAACGGCTACGACCAACGGCGAGAACACAGAGGACGGCAAACGGCCAACGGCCAACGGCTACGGCAATGGTCAGTGGCTAACGGTAGGTGATGTTTGCTGTTGCTCAGGCCACAAGGTCGGCTTTAGGCAACAGCATAAGGCGACGAAAAAAAGTAGTGCGGAAGTGCAACATGTTTTCTGTAAATTACCGTTTGCTTCGATCGCTTAACGCTTAGGTTGCTCTGGAGGGAGCTATTCCGGAAGGAGCCCCTTACCATATCGTTTGTCCATTGCCATTGCCGTTGCCGTTTGCCGTTGCCGTCCTCTGTGTTCTCGCCGTAAGCCGTTGCCGTCCGCCTTTGCCGTTAACATCTTCTCCGCCGTTTGCCGTTGGCCGTTCTCTGTGATCTCTGTGGCAAAGCCGTTGCCGTTGCCGTTTGCCGGCCTCTGTGTTCTC
>JABGPF010000352.1:3170-5490 GCA_018645065.1 Phycisphaerales bacterium | reverse complement strand
CCGCCCATGGTCCCACCGAGACCTGGTCCGCCGCCTCCCCCGCCAGCGCCAACGCCAGTCGTCGCCACTGCCCCGGAACCAAGTGAGCCAAAGGCGTTGCCTCCGGCTTCCCCGCCCGAACCACTCAATCCAACTAACCCCAAGCCCCCGAGCCCACCGTCTGGACCAGAACCGCCAGCTCCACCGGCTTGGCCCCAATTACCTTCGCGCTCGTAAGTACCGCCACCACCCCCACCGCCTAAGCCCCAACCACCACCGGCTATGGGGCTCACGTTTCCCGACGCCCCACCAGTCGATGCTCCCGCACCACCGGTACCCAAGGCCCCACCAAGTCCACCACCGGCGCGATGGTAGTGCCCTACGCCAAAGAAGTCGAACTTACCGGCCAAGTGCGCATCATTACCGACGATAAAACGCACCGGACGCTGGGCCTGCAACGAGTCGCTCAAGGAAGCCGTTACCGTGTCGCCGGCGTTAACGGTGAAGTCGCCGTAGACCAGGTACTCGCGGGCTCCATCGGCGCCCACGCCGCCTCCGGCGATCGTCACGCCATTCCATTGCAGGCTGCTGACAAAAGCGCCCCCGCCGGTCGAAAGCGTGCCGGCGTCGCTGTCGACAGTGAGTACATCGCCCCAGGCGGGAACAGCGAACGTAGTGAGCAGCGTCGCGTACAGGCAAACGATCAGGGCTCTGCGGGCAACTGCGCGCGACACCTCAGCGGACAGCGTGGATTCCATCTGGCTTCTCAGGAACATGGTTCTTTCCTTTCTCATATTGGCTCGAAGCGGAGGCCCGGTAGTGAAAAGCCGCCGTTATACTATCGGTGCGGAACTCACACATAGAATCCGCAGAGTAGTCCAATCTGAAAGACGCTTTCCCAGGCAAACAGCTCCGCCTGCGATAAGAGCCCTTACGTCCCTGGAACTCGGCCGGTGGCGGCCTGGGTGAGAAGTGCGAAGGAGCGAACAACGCTCCCACCCGTTCATTGATGCGCCCGAGCAGGCGACTTGTGTTCCGCCGCTCCGTACGGTAACGGAACCACATATCAATCTATACACGACACTACCTTCCTTGTCAATCATAATTTCAATTGTGATCGAGAGCACAATGGCCCGTAGTTAAGTAGCTATAAAAACCTGACGATCATCTGCTACCATCGAATGTCAGAATCCGGAGCCGGGGGCGGATAATTGTTTGGTCTGGTTTGTTTGGTTTGCTGCGCTGTTTGGTCCGACAGGTCCAGGAGCTCTATGACAAGCGGATGGGGCTCAAACTCAGTTTGAAATGCGAACGGCGCCACAAACCTGACTCTGTCGGGGAGATGGCCTGTCGCATCAATCTCCAGGACGATCATTTTCGGAAGATTAATGCTCCCATTCTTTTGATTCCGTGTTCGGGTGGTTTCTCTCACGTGTCGCACCGCCGACAGCGGGATGGTCACTTCGGCTAGAAAATTCCTGACTATAAGGCACTCGTCATCAAGCCACACTGTTCGCAACATTGATCCAAACCATATAAGCAGGCTCGATCCCACCAGCCATACCGCCAGAAGCAACCACCTTACGCCCCCCAAGAGAGCAGCGCCATGCGGCAGAGATAAATCTATTGCGAACGCGGCGACAGTGCCCATTCCGAGTCCGACGAACCAGATCGCTGGAAATACGATCTTGTAGAACACCGTCGATAATGCTGATAGTCGTCTGCGAACCATAATGTTGTTAGTCCCTGTTTATGTTGATGATAAGCGATATTATACGCAACAGGACCACTCAGGTCACGCTCCTGATATGCGTCGAATTGTGAAGGCGGATTCAGATCCGAAATGCCCCCGTCTCCGCTAGTCTTTTTCTCCGATGCAGAACAGGAACCCTTGGCCTGTGCCGATGAGAATGCGCCCTTTGTCGGTCAATGCGGGTGAGGCGTAAATGGATTTACCCACCGCTGGCTTCCATTCGCAGCCGTACGAATCTGGTCCGAGGATTTCTTTTGTCGGCGGGAATACTCCATCCTTGCCAGCCTGGCCAAGATATATCTTCCACTTCAGTTTTCGCTCCTTCAGATCGATGGCGTAGAGCCCGCCGTCGTGCCGAGGCAGATAGAGCGTTTGGCCCGCAACCGCAGCGCTGGGCCAGTGCGGGAACATCGGCACGCCTACGTCCAGGCGCCACGACTCCTTGCCCGTGGCAGAATCCACCGCCACCAGGGAGTTCCCGTAGGCCGTCCCGTACAGCAAAACCTTGCCCCAAACCGTTACCGACGATCGGATGTTTGCATATGTCGGCCCGGGGCGTCGCCGGTCCCACTTGCCCGCATCGCCCCA
>JABGPF010000352.1:0-3160 GCA_018645065.1 Phycisphaerales bacterium | reverse complement strand
CCCGCCGCTCTTGATATCCAGCGCCCATAGCGATGGCGTGTCGTAATTCGTATCTCGTGCATAGCCCACAATAACCCGCCGATCAGCAATCGTCGGCGTGGGATAGGCTGTCCAGTGTTTTTTATTCTGGGGAAATATCTCGCTACTCCACAGTTCCTTGCCCTTGATGTCGCAGCAAACGACCTTGCCTGCTACAGACACCGCGACAATCAGTTCACCGTCACTGCTGAGCCCGCCACGCACGTTCGTTTCGGCGAACTTCTTCTGCCAAACGACCGCACCGGTCTTCTGATCGGCTCCCACAATCGTGCCGCTCGCGTCGCCAATGAGCACGAGTCCCTTCACGACCAGCGGCTGACAGTACAGTTCGCCCTTTCGCTGCATCTTCCAGAGCAGCTTCCCGGATTTTGCGTCCAGACATCGAAGTGCTCCGTCGTCACTGGTGGCGAATAGTCGTCCGTCGGCCCATGCCGCGCCACAAGCGTCTTTCTTCGTCCGCACCCGCCAGATCACCCGTCCAGTCGCAGCGTCGAGACAATACACGCCATCCTTCGCGTCGGGGCGGTTGTGCTCCTTGCCCGACGAGCCCACATACACCCTACCGTCGACGAAAACAGGATTGTTGAGGTAGCCCTGAATACCGATATTGGCCTTCCATATGATCGCAGGCTTCTTGATACTCGGCCTCTTGCCTCCCTGCCCCGTCCGTGCCCCGTCGCCCTGAAACACGGGCCAATTCGCCGCAGCAATCCCGCCGAAAACAAGCACGCCCAGCAGCCCAAGTGTTTGCACAATTCTCATCGGCCATCTTCCTTTCCGCTTTCGAATTCCGAAGACACAATCAATACTAAATTATTGGGGTGCATTCACCTCTGCAGTGCAGCGATGCGGTAAACTGTTATTGTCAGCGATTTGAGCGAATCGCCTGTTAGCTTCGTGCTGCTGTTTGGAAGGCTTGTATGTTTTCGGTTGGTACGTTGGGGGGCATTCCTCCGCCGCAGGATAAGATTATGCGGGTAGGATCGTCCACCGACGCCAGGGCCTTCTGTACGCTTGCTTCTACGTCGGCTGGCGAGCCGGCGGCTAGTACATCGCGGGGCGGAATGTTGCCCAGAAGCGTTACTTTCCCGCCGGTCAACTCCCTCATCTCAGCCAGTCCGTGCTCGAAACCGAAGTTAAACAAGTTCACTCCAATCCCATCCAGATGCGGCGCGCAAACCATGCCGGGCGCGTCGTTGTGGAAGAAGCGGACCGAGACATCGGCGGCTTGGTATATCCGCGCCAGGTACGGTTTGGCGAACTGTTGGAAGCATTCGTCGTTAATGAACCCGACGATATCGTCCAGCACAAAAATCCCGTCGATTGTGGGGAACGTGCGAACCTGCAACTGTATCCACTTGACGGTGTAGTCGGTGATAATCTCCAGCAGGTCGCAGATCGCCTCCGGACCGGTGTAAAGGCCCGTGAAGAACTCGGTGTTGCCCATAAGGAACGTCGCGAGGTTCAGCGGCCCGCGTGAAACGGCGAAACGGATCTCGTGCCCTTCGGCCTGGATTCGCGGTTGGCAGTTCATCAGACGCTCGATAACCTGCGGCGCCAGGCCGTCGGTAAGCGGATCGGGCGTTTTGAGGTCCTTTATCTGCGCGACGTCGGTTATGATCGTCTCGGCGAACGGAAGATCGTTTTCCTGCCAGACGCACTTGCTCCCGAACGCAGACGGTTCGGTGCACATCCCGTACTCCGACCAGAAACCAGGCAGGAACATGATGTCGGGGAACGTTTGCAGCGCTTTGAGGTTCGCATCGAGCCACTTGGGCTCTGTGTCGTAATATTCCTTGATCGTCAGCCCGGCCCAGTTCGGCAGCCAGGGGCTGTCAATAATAAATCCGATAGGAAGCGTATCGAGTTTCTGTCCGTCAATTACCGCCAGCAGCGTCTTCCATTGTTCCTGAGTCATCGTCCGTTCCTATACTGATTCCAAAATACTATCGTGCTAATATTCAATTAAAGCCCACAGATAGCATCTGTGGGTTTAAATGAGCCCGCAGGGCTCAAACATGAGCGTAACTACCCATTAACCTTCTCCGCAGAGCTTACGCATTTACGCATATCTCCCAAGCGCCTGTACATATCGATCGAGAGGTGCGTAAGATAACAACAGCTTGTAGAACGACAACACTATTGCACTCACGCGATTAGAAGCAACGACAACCCACAGATAGCTATCTGTGGGCTTTGTATGTTTTCTATTACGAGTTACTGTTTGAGTTTCGTAATTTTTGCGGCGTCGGAGTTTCCGAATTCCATTGTGGGGTGGCTGAACTTCACGTCGTTGTGATACGTGGCGTATTCGGCGACGATGGCTCCGTTCTTGCCCGCACGCATGAAGTGGTATGACTCCGGATCGTTCAGCGAGTAAATGGCGCCGGCGAAGCGTTTGGTGACATACTTCGACTTGAACCACTTTTCGCCATAGCCCCAGGGCTGCTCGCATTTGGGCATATCGCTTATCAGCGTTTCGCCTTCAGGCCCCTTGTGCTCGCCGAAGAATTCGATTGAACCGTGACGAATGTGCCAAGTCTCCATCTTCGGGCCGAATCCCTTCTTGCTGCCGTTACCGTAGTGGTTATGCTCGGGGAGCATCTGTCCGGGCAGCAGGAAAATCTCGTGTCCGAGGTATCCGTATTGGGTGTCCTTGAACTCGCCTTTGTAGGCTTTGGCGCCAACCTGGCCGTATGTTCCTTCCACGTTCTTCCAGAACACGCCCGCCATTCCGAGCTTGGCGAAGTCGCCCTGCTTGAAATCGGCGGTCCAGAACTGGTCGCTCCTGAGGAATGCGGGGATCGGGTAGTGGTAGGCCTTCATCATGTCGTAATAGGCTGCCTTGGCGACATCCTGATCGAATGATCCGTCGGCTTTGTACAGGGCTGCGTTATCGAGTTTCGGTACTGCGGCGAACGGCTGGGCGCCGGTATTGTTGTCTGGGGCGGCGCAACCCACGATCAGCGAGCAAACGGAAACGCACAGTAGTGAATAGATCGCAAATTTCGTCATAGCAATTCTCCTAACGCAGTTATTATGATCAAGAACATCGTGCACAATCGACAATGTATTCTGACGAACGCAGATCAAAGTGTCAACAGGGAAGCGATTTCCGCCC
>JABGPF010000351.1 GCA_018645065.1 Phycisphaerales bacterium | reverse complement strand
GGCACGCTGCGGGTGTCACTGATCGGAGGCTTCGTACCGGATCTCGGCGATACGTTCGACATACTGGATTTCAGCGACCTGGACGGTAGCGAGTTCGACGCGATCGAACTGCCCCAACTCGCCGGGCGGAACACATGGGACACTTCGCTGTTGTACACTACGGGCGAAATCAGCGTAATCGAGATGCTGGCTGGCGATACGGATATTGATTGGGATGTCGATGTGGACGATTTAGGCGTCTTGTTAGCCACGTTCGGCGGTGCCGCCGACTGGCGAAACGATTTCAACGCAGACGGACGGGTGGATCTCGCGGATTTTGTCATAATGCGAGCCAACTTCGGATTTGACCTTGGATCATCGACAAACGCCAATAACGTAACAATTACAACACCCGAACCGGCAACGCTGGGGATACTGACGTTGGGCGGACTGGCGATGCTGAGGCGACGTAGGGTGAGCCTGAGGAAGTGATGGAATTGTTGGCCGATGCAGATCCGAAGTTACGGGCGTCCGGGGGGCATCCATAACCATAATTATCGCTATGCACCGAAGAGGATCGCCATTACTATTGCGCAGATTAGGATCATAATGCCCTTGCCGAGGTAATAAACGAACTTCCGCCCTTGGGGAATTTTCTTAGACATAATATCTCCCTGTCCAACTGCCTGGCCAACACGGTATGGTCCAGGTTTGACCGAATCCGAATCGACGTTTGATTTTGACAACCGATAGGAAGAAAGTCAATTGATTTGGGATTTGGGATTTTACGGCGTACGGCGACGGCGAACGACAACGGCCTTTTTTCTACCACGGTCGAAGATCCGCCGAAGGAGGAATAACGGCGGGCGGCGGGGACGCTGCGAGAGATAGGGTATTGTGTTTTTTTGGGATTGTTACTGGGAAGCAATTGCAGAAAGGTGATTTGTTCTATAGGGTTGTGCGTTAGATAAGCGTGCTCCTCGATTGGTCTGAGACATTAAAGCGCCAAGCCGCAAGCGGCGACGACTAGATGTGGATTCCAGTTTTTGACGATTGATGATTGACGTTTGATGTTTGACGATGGGCGAAAAGTTAACGAGGTGTATTATGCAGCGGGCGATTGTTATTGCTCATCATCTGATCCTTACCGCTTACGGGTGGTGGCTGCCCAATGATCCGCGGGGGAGCGGTTCGCGGATAGTCGGTATCAATACTATCGCCGAACTTGGCGAACTTCATCAAGGACGCCAACGAATCCAACCGCCGTCGGGGACGATTCGGGAGTTTTATACGCGTGCTGAAAATGTGCTCAGCTTTGAACTGGTGGAATTCAATGCGGCGGCGATTCAAGAGATCGCTGTTGGGTTCGGGGAGGCGATCAGCGAATGTCAATACACCTGCTACGGATGCGCTATCATGCCCGACCATGTGCACTTGATAATCCGAAAACATAAAGATAAAGCGGAACAAATGATCGTGAATTTGCAAGAGTCGTGCCGCTTGCGGCTTAGCGCTGTGGGTTTGCGTTCGTCCGGTCATCCGGTTTGGGCTCGGTCAGGTTGGAAAGTGTTCCTGGACCATCCTGACGATGTTCGCAGGACAATTCGATACGTCAATAACAACCCGCGACAACGTAAAATGCCCGAACAGAAATGGGAGTTTGTCACTGAATATGACGGTTGGCCCCTGCACGAGGGGCACAATCCTAACTCGCCATATGCACGGCGCTTGCGCGGCGCTGCGCGAGATAGGTGAGGGGAGAGTCCCGATGTACCCCGATGTGCATCGGGAAGCGGGAGATACGGAAACGGCGCTAAGCCGGAAACGGCGCTAAGCCGGAAACGGCGCTAAGCCGCAAGCGGCGACGGCGCGCGCTGTGCTTCACTATCCGCCTAGTCGTTTGATTAGGGATTCAGCTCGTCTTTTGCTCTGTGCGGTGGCTGTTTTGGCGTATTTGCGGAGGGCTGGTAAGGCTGGTTTTGCGGCTGGGCCCAGGGTGCGTAAGGCCTCGAAGCTGTTGCGGCGGATGTCGCGTTCGGGATCCGATAAGCCTTTGATCAGTACGCCGGTGCACTGCTTGCCGGCTGGGTCTAGCTTTGGCAGGACGGTGCATGCCCGCGAACGAACGTACAGCGCTTTATCGCTTTCAGCCGCCTGGATCACTGTCGGGATTGCCGAAGCGGCCTGCGGCCCGAGATTGCCCAGCTTGATCAACGCGCTTTGGCGTCGCGCGGCGTCAGGGTCGCTTTTGGCGATCTTGAGCGCGGCGGCGATCGGGCGGGTCATCTTCGGGTCCAGCTTCATAAGGATCCAGGCGACCGACGCGTTGTGGCCGCCTATCCACAGGTCAACCAGCTCCTTCTCGACCGCTGCGCCCTTCAGGTCCATGTCGACCAGGACATAGAGCGCTTCTGTGGAATCATCTTCCGCGGCGGCTTGCAACAACACTTTCGCCGCTGCGGTCCCTGTCGGGCCGACGGCGATAATGGCCTTCATCGCGGTTTTACTGACAAAACCCTCCTGGTCCTGCAACGCCTTTATCAGCGCGGGGATCGCCGGCTTAGCGGCTGGGCCCAGCGACCGCAGGGTCTTGACGGCACTGAACCGCGAGTCGCGGTCATCGGAAGCCAGTTCGGCGATGAACAGCTTGATGCCCGAATGCTTTTTCGCCTCTTTGTAGGCCGCTACGGCGGGTGCGGCTTTTTTGGCCATGGACTGAGCCGTCTCGGTGATCTGCGACTCGGGGACAGCAATTGGCGACAGGGAAAAGCTCAGCCATAACAGCGCCTGGAAATGGCCGGCCATCGGCTCGTAGGCGAGGTTCTCGTGCTTCCAGCCGCGCAGTTTGTTGGCGGTCGCGGCGCGCAACTGGTCGAGTTCAAACTCCGCCCGAAGCTTGGCCTGCCCGCCAGCGTAAATCTTCCGGGCAGCGATAACGAGTGGTGAATTCTTGTCGGCGCCGTTGCGGAGATTTGGCTTGGCCTTGGCGGACTCTTCCATCGCCTTCAGGGCTTTAATCGCCTCCTTCGCCCCGTAACGCCACAGCTTCCCGTCGCCCCCTGAACCGCTCTGGATGGCTTCATAGGCTCTCTTCGCCTGGTCCCACTTACCGTCCAGTATCATCTGACCGGCTTCGTTGAGGGACGCCTGTATCCGCATCTGGGCCGCGGCGGCTCGGGCGCGGGCGGTCTCCTGCTCGCGCGCCTCGGCGATTCGCTCCTGATCCTTGCGGGTTCGGGTGCGCCTGGCGTAGTCTACGGCTTTACGCGCCCAATCGGGGATTGTCTCGGTTGGGCGCTTCGATACGCCGGCGCCGGGCGAACCGCCGGTGGGACTGCCCGGGGTCGGTGACCCGTTCGGCGAGTCGCCGGCCTGTTGCTCGGATTCACCACAGCCGCTCACAAGCGAAAGGACAAGCCCCGCGGCCATCAACGCCGCCACAAACATTTCAGTTCCGTGCGAACCACGCCATTGCCAATATCTTCTCATGACTACTCTCCCGAATTAGAGTTTCCCGGATGAACTGTGGCCGACGATTACACCGCCGCCGAGCGGCCGCGATCGCCTGTTCTGCACGATCATGGGCGGCCGGGGCGGTTCCGGGATATTATCTGGAATTGCAAAATAGCATTGCGCCCGCGACCGATACACATCGGGACCGCGGGGCCTTCACAGTGATTTTATCCGATACAATGCGCCGAGCAAGCGGAATCTGGAATTCCGGGGCACTACGCTGGGCGAGATCGGTGAACAGGAGATACGGAAACGGCGCTAAGCCGCAAGCGGCTCGGGACTCTCCCCCACACCTATCTCACACAGCGTGCCGCTTGCGGCTTGGCAGCTTTCTGCGATCGTTATTTGCATCGCTTTTGCATTTATATTGTACGATCTGTAACATGCAGGTTTGCAGACACTTGAGAAGATTGGCGGGTGGGAGGCGGCTGGGATATTGATCGGAAATATGCAAAAACGTGCAAAATTGCGCGAAATAATGAACGATGCTTAGCGATATGTAAAACCATTGCTCGCAAGTAGATATGGCGATAATCGCCAGGTCCGAGGCGTCAAAACGGGCGTTCAAACGGGCATTTTGGCATTTTAATAACTTAACAGTACTTAGGCGGGGCGAAAAAATGCAATAAAATGAGCAAAAACGACTTAACAGTCGCGCAAAAGTCGGTCTGGGGGAGGTATGCAAAAGGATGCAAAGAGTGCAAAAGATTGGGAGGCTCCGATGTGGGCGTGGAGCGAGGCGGGGCGGTCGGCGAGCACACACTCACCGGCCGCCCCACCTCTTTTATGGCGTCGGCCTGCGGCTCGATTCGCTTGTGTCTGATGGAGTACCGGACACCGGAAAGCATGCACTCAAACCGATATCGCTAAGCGTGGGTACAAGCGACTCGCAGGCCATCGTGGCCGGGGCGGCCGCGGTCAATGCCAAAGAGCTTCTGGCAGACCAGCAGGCCCCAGCGGCCACTACTGCAACAAGAAACCTACGATTCAACCGGGGCGGGGGCAATTGATTTTGGGATTTTGCTCTGGGAATTGTTGCGTTTTTTTAGCTGTTTTTCCGGCGTGCGAGGTAGATTGTGTTGGTGTCCGGGGAGTCTACTATTGGGTTGAAGAACTCGATAACTTCGGCCCGAACGTCATGGAAGCTCGTTCGCAGCGAGTCCATAAATGCATCGTTTGGCGGGTCGGCTGACCAGAGCGCAAAGACGCCGTCGGGCGCGATGTGTTGGGCAAGGCGGGCGATCCCTGGCGGGTCGTAAAACGCTGCGTGGCCGGTGTCTAACAGCGACAGAGGCGAGTGGTCGATGTCCACGATAATCGCATCGTACAGCGACGGTACGCCCTCGTCGGCGCCGGAATCGAAGCCGGTGTCGACCAGTGCGAAGAAGTCGGCCCGGACGAGTCGACATCGCTCGTCGCCGGTGAGTTCGGCGCCCAGGGGCGTGAGCCCACGCTTGTGCCAGCGGATAACCTCGGGCAGGAACTCAGCTACTACGAGCGACCTGGCGTTATCAAACCTCAGCACCGCCTGGGCAGTGTGACCAAGCCCCAGCCCCCCCACCAGCACGTCGCATTGGCGGCCGCCAAGTTCAGCCATCGCCAGATCGGCCAGTGCGATTTCCGAGTCATTAACCAGCGACGACATAAGGAATTCACCGTCCAGCGTGACCTCGTACAGGCACACATCGTCCATCCCCGGAACGGATCGCCGCCGCAGAATCAACTCGCCAAGCGAGGTTTTGCAATAGTCAAGTTCTTCAAACATTGCAGTTTTCCCGCAACGACGGAGTGGGCGTAAATATCATTCGGAATCCTTGGCGGCTTGGGGGTTTTTGAGTTTTTTTAATTCGTCAGCCGCTGATTTCGCAGCCTTCGTTTTGGGGTATTTTTTAACCACCCCTTCGAGGACCGAAATGGCGGTTTCTTTTTTACCGAAGCCCAGATATGTTTTGGCCAGCCGGAGCGATCTCGAGGCCTTTACTTCCATGGGGTCGGCAGCGGTTGCCTTCGGTTTAGTTTCGGCGCTCGGTTTGGTTGTGCTGCTTTTAGTAGTGGCTGAGGGGCTTTGCCCGAGCCCGGCGTTA
>JABGPF010000350.1 GCA_018645065.1 Phycisphaerales bacterium | reverse complement strand
GTTCGCGCGGGCTGGCGCGAATGATATGTTCAGAGATCGGCGTCGAGTCGGCGTCGGTTATCGTTGAATACGGTCCGGGCACGGGCGTTTTCACCGAAGAGATCCTGCGCGTCAAGCAACCTGGCGCCGCCTTCTTCGCGATTGAGCACAGCCCAAAACTGGCTGCGAATCTCCGCGGTAAGTTCCCCGATACGCCTATCTATGAAGATTCAGCCGAAAATGTCGCACAAATGCTCCAGGAGCAAGGGCATTCGCAAATCGACTCGATAGTCTGCGGACTGCCCTGGGCGGCGTTCGACGAACCGCTGCAAGACAGCCTCCTGAACGCCACACTCGACTCACTGAAGCCAGGCGGGCAGTTCGCAACGTTCGCCTATCTCCAGGGCCTGCTGCTACCGGCCGGTAAACGCTTCAAAAAGAAACTCGCCGAGTCATTCTCAAAAGTCGAAAAGTCGCCAACAGTATGGCGCAACATGCCGCCTGCGTTCGTCTACCGCTGCACGAAGTAAATAACGTCAACGGATCAATATCCAATATCCAGCAAGAAATGTCCAATTCCCAAGTGAACGGCGAACGACAACGTCAACGTCAACGTCAACGATGAAGGGCTTGACGCTACGAATCCGGAGTAGTAATTTGGGGTAGCGGTCGATCCCGATGTACATCGGGATCGGCCCTCATCCCGACGAAGTCGGAACGCCGTTGACGTTACTTGGACATTGGACATTTCTTGCTGGATATTGGATATTGATCCGTTGCCCCTATCGCGCCACTTGACCCAACCGTCCCAAACCAATACCATAGCTCGCACTATGCGAATATTATCAGGTATACAACCGTCGGGCCGGCTGCACATTGGCAACTATTTCGGAGCGATCCGCCAGTATCTAAAGCTACAGGCAGAAGGACATCAGTGCTTCTACTTCATCGCAAATTATCATGCGCTGACCAGCATGACCGATAAAGCTGCGCTCGAAGAGATAACCCTACACGTAGCACGAACGTATCTCGCGCTCGGGATCGACCCGGAAAAATCCACGTTCTTCGTGCAGTCTGACGTGCCGAGCGTCACAGAACTATGCTGGATACTGAACTGCCACTGCCCGGTCTCACTGATGGAAAAAGCCACCAGCTACAAAGATAAAGTCGCACGAGGACTCGCGCCCAACATGGGACTGTTCGACTACCCGGTACTCCAGGCCGCCGACATCGTAATATACGACGCCGATCTGGTCCCCGTCGGACAGGACCAAAAGCAGCATATCGAAATGACCCGCGACATGGCCGCCAAGTTCAACCGGGCCTTCAACGCAGAAGCTCTTGTAATCCCCGAACCGCATATCGTGCCCGAAGTGGCGGTGGTTCCGGGCATCGACGGCCAGAAGATGTCAAAAAGCTACGACAACACTATCGAAATAATGGCCACTGCAAAGCAGACCAAAAAACGCTGCGCGAAGATCGTAACTGACTCAACACCGCTGGAAGATCCCAAAGATCCGACCGGCTGCAACGTTATCGCACTGCTGAAACTTTTCACCTCTGACGAAGAAATCGCTGAGATCGAAGCGAGCTACCGCGCCGGCGGATACGGTTACGGGCACGCCAAGGGGCGTCTGGCCGAATTGATAAACGAGCAATTTGGCGCCGCTCGCGAACGTTATGCTGAACTGGAGCAACGCAGCGACGACGTGCGCGACATGCTCCGCGACGGTGGGCGAAAAGCCAGAGAAGTCGCAGAGGCGACTATGGGACGAGTGCGAGAAGCCTGCGGAATTATCACCAATAGATAGCAAGGAATCAGAATGAAGCAGCACGGCGGCATGATGGCGTATTTCGCGGCAGTCGCCCTACTGCTTTCCCTGTTGGGTTCCATTGGCTCAGCCGGCGAGCTTGAGCACATCGATATAAAACTCTCGGACACCGAGTCGATCAAGCTGGTGAAAGTCCCCGCCGGTAAATTCACCATGGGCTCGCCGACCTCCGAAAAACGCCGCACCCACGACAAACGCGAAAGCCCGCAGCGCGAAGTGACTATCAGCAAGGCGTTCCACATGGGCGTCTGCGAAGTAACTCGCAGCCAGTTCGCCGCCTTCGTAAAAGACGCAAACTACAAAACCCAAGCCGAGCACGAAGGCTGGGGATTCGCCTGGAACGGACGAGTCTGGGACAAAGTGGCTGGGGCTTCGTGGAAAAAGGTGGGCTTCGAGCAGGCAAGCGACCATCCGGTGCTCTGCGTAAGCTACGACGACACAATCGCGTTCTGCCGATGGTTAAGCAAGAAAACCTCCCGTCCCGTACGCCTGCCGACCGAAGCGCAATGGGAATACGCCTGCCGCGCGGGCACGAAAACCGCGTACGTATGGGGCGACAAATGGGACGACGGAAAAGGCTGGGCCAACGCCTCAGACGCCAGCGCAAAAAAACGCTTCCGCGGATGGCGATCGTTTTTTTGGGACGACGGTTACGTGTTCACCTCGCCTGTGGGCAAGTACAAAGCCAATGCGTTCGGACTTTACGACATGCACGGAAACGCCTGGGAATGGTGCGCCGACTGGTACGCCCGGGACTACTACAAAACCGCCCCGAACGTTGATCCGCTCGGCCCGGAGACCGGTTCTACGCGCGTGATTCGCGGCGGCGGTTGGATGAGCAGCCCCCCGCGGTGCCGCGCCGCCGGGCGAACAGGGATCGGCCTGCGAGGGTCATACTGCGACTTGATACCCGGGTTCCGCATCGTAATCGAAGCCGACGAGGCACGCAAACTGCCCGCCCCGTCACCGGCAAACCGCGAAGGATGGTGCGACTGGCGCGGTCCTCGGCGTGATGCGATAAGCCCTCACCTACCGGAAAAACTCGACGCCAAACCACGCTTCGCCTGGACAGTCAAAACAACCGGACCGGGCCTGTCGGGAATCGCAGCCGTCGGCGGACGCGTAATCCTCGCTGACAAATCGGCTGACAAGGAACACGACATCTGGCGCTGCCTCGATGCAAAAACGGGCAAGGAGATCTGGCAGCTCAAGTACCTGGCCAAGGGCTCAATGCCTTACACCAACTCACCGCGGGCTACACCTGTAGTGTACGAAGGCATGGTTTATTTGCTGGGCGCGTTCGGAGATCTGCACTGCGTATCGCTTGATACGGGCAAGGTGCTGTGGAAGAAGCATCTGATAAAGGATTTCGACGCCGAGTGCCCCAAATGGGGAATGACCGCAACACCGCTGATCGTTGATAACAAATTGATCGTAAACCCGGGCGGCGCCACCGCATCGCTGGTCGCGCTGGATCGCATCAGCGGTAAGGTTATCTGGAAGACCCCGGGCAGACCGGCTGCTTATGCTCCGTTTATCTGCGCCAACATGCGGGGGCGGCGGCACATAATAGGTTATGACGCGACATCGCTTGGCGGGTGGGATATCGACTCGGGCAAGCGTATATGGACAGTCACCCCGCCGGAAAAAGCCGACTTCAACGTACCCACGCCGATCGCCATTATGGACCGGTTGCTGGTGGCTACGGAGAACAATTCGACACGCCTGTACGATTTCACTTATCCGTCACGGAAGATCAGGGACCGCCCGCGAGCCAAGTTCGCCGACCTGGCTCCTGACATGATCTCCCCGGTAGCCATCGACGGGATGATCTTCGCCTCGCACGACTCGCACCTGTACTGCCTCGACGCCAAGAACCTGAAAATGCTCTGGAAGGCCCGCGATGAGGCGTACTACGGATTCGCGACCTTTATCGCGGGCAACGGGCGGGTGCTGATAATGACGATAGAGGGCGAGTTGCTGCTGGTGCGGGCCGACCGAAAAAAATACGAACTGATCTCCCGCATGCAGGTATTCAGCGGTGAGGGGACCGAAGTATGGTCGCACCCGGCGATAACAAACGGGTGCCTCTACATACGCAACAAAGCATCTATCTCCTGCTTATTGCTGAAATAACAATATTGCAATATGCTCATTTACTCAAAGGGACAATTGGTTTATAGTTCTGTTTGTGCAAATACCTGAAGATATCAAACGCTATTTCTTCGTGGACGAATCAGGAGACTCCACCTTTTTCGACCGTCGTGGAAATGTAATAGTTGGAAACGAGGGATGCTCAAAGCATCTCTTACTTGGGTGCATTCGAACAACAGACCCGCGCAGTATCCGATTAGCATTCTCTGACTTGAGAATGAAACTCAGCGCAGACCCACTATACAATCGAATCCCCTCATTCCAGAAAACCCAAAACGCTTTCCATGCAAAAGATGACAGCCCGGAAATACGCAGCGAGGTATTCAAAGTTCTGAGAACACTGCCAATTCGAGCTCAATTTGTTCTGGCCAGAAAACGGGTCCGTACCTTCAGAAACACCTTTCATTCCAAAGAGGGAGCGTTCTACGATCACTTGGTGACTCACCTCTTCAAAAGATCGCTTCATCTCGCTCAAGAAAACTATATTTGCTTTGAAAAACGCGGTTCCAGAGCTCGACAAAAACCTCTAACCGATGCTGTCAAAAAAGCTGCTGAAGCTTTTAGCGATCAATACGGGACGGGCTCCGCCGCTCGCGTGTCGGTACACTGCCAGAGTCCAACCGGGGAACCATGCCTACAAGCAATTGATTATTTCCTGTGGGCGGTGCAACGTATGTTCACGAAGCAGGAAGATCGATTCTATAAGACTCTTGAGGATCAGATAGAGTTTGTATGGGACCTGTACGACACCCCAAAATACCCTAACAACATATATACTTCAAAAAATCCGCTGGAATTAAAAAAGTTCAGCCCTTTGTGACCTAGGACCGCTTAGCGGTCGCACGGCATGAAGCCGACTTTCGGTTCACAAAGAGCTATCAATATTATCGTCCTCAAACACACGGAAAACAACTCTTTTTTTAATTCCTGATCGAACCAAGCCAGCAACACTCGACAATCGCACCACCGCGTGCTAAACTCTTGCCGCAATGGCAAAAGAATACCGCGTAAATCTCGATAACTACAGTGGACCTATGGATCTGCTGCTCTACCTCATCCGACGCGAAGAGGTGGATATTCATGATATCCCGCTGGCGAGGATCATCGACCAGTACATCCAGTACGTCGAACTGATGCACGAAGTCGATCCGAACGCCGCCGGTGATTTCCTCGTGCTGGCTGCAACGCTTACGGAAATCAAAACGCGAATGCTCCTGCCGGCGCCCGAAGCGCTCGGCGGCGACGAGGACGGAGCGGAAATCGATCCGCGGGCAGATCTGATCAGGCAGCTCCTGGAATACAAAGAGTTCAAGGACGCCGCGACCGACTTGCAGGACCTCGTCGATTCGCAATCGCAAAAATTCCCCAGAAGACCTCCCAAATTTGAAAACGCAGACGATTCATTGCTCGACCTGGAAGATGTGCAGGTCTGGGACCTGTTCGACTCGTTCAGCCGGGTGATGGAGGCCATTGGCACCCGACCGGAAAAACACGAAGTAATCTACGACGACACGCCGGTTGAACTGCACGCATCCGACATTCTCGATCGACTGCAACGCGAAGGTGGAATGTCGTTCACGAAAATCTTCGAGGGAAGAACCGCCAGAAGCGAAG
>JABGPF010000349.1 GCA_018645065.1 Phycisphaerales bacterium | reverse complement strand
AGCCCTTGCCATGTCGTTAGGTTTTTGCCGTTGTCGTCCTCTGTGTTCTCGCCGTTGGCCGTTTGTCGTTGGCTGTTTGTCGTGGCCGTAACATCTTTTCCGCCGTTGCCGTTCTCTGTGATCTCTGTGATCTCTGTGGCAAGGCCGTTGTCCGTTTGTCGTGGCCGTTTATCTTGACGCGGGGGGGAAATTCAATTTAAAAAACATGGAACTTCTCTGGCTCTGCGACGTCCAACTGGTATACTGAACGCTCTGACGAATCTGTATTCTCCACGGAAAACGTTACATGCAACGACTGGCTCGGGTAATGGCGTTTCTTGCTCTTGTTGTGCACGCGGGGATCTGCTACGCGCAGGGACCGCCCGATCGCCGGGCGCTTGTCAACGAGATACTCAACCGCTCGCGACTGCTTGAAGACGCGTATTTCCGCATCCCGCGTTCAGTGTGGCACCAGTTCGTTATCGATGAATCCAAAGGCCCGGACCCCGCCCCGGTATCGCACATTTGCTCGCGGGGCGTTTATCGTATCCAAGCCGACGCCAAAGGCGCCGCCGGTCTCGACGCGGAGATCCGTCTGCTGGTGCTCGACGCGAGATCGGCAGGGTCGATCAACGTGTTGCCCGCTCCTATCGCCTGGTCGAAAACAACGCTCAACGGCGCCCCGTTACTAATGGCTCCCAAGGGCAAGTGGCTGGTGTTTACACCTGTTAAGCCGGGTTTATATGTTATTCGGGCACGGGCTGCGATAAAGGGTTTCAAATCGTTTGGCGGATCGCTCGAGGCCCCGATTATCCGCACTGTGCAAACCGAAGTTACGCTCGATTCGCCGAGTGATCTGGAAGTTACCGTTACTGGCGCGGCCAGCGTTGGGCGGGGCAAAAAAGTCGCCTTCGCCCTGAAGCCGACATCGAAACTGGCGCTGATTTACCGCCCGCTGCGACATCGCACCGAACGCCAGGCCACTTACAAGGTAAGCGGCGCGGTTGCCTGGAACTTCGGGCCTGCTGCTCAGCAAGTGTCAGCCGACCTGCGAGTTGCGATCATCGGCGGGAAAACTGAATCAATGTCTATCAGCGTTCCGTCCGGCGCCAAGCGTGTTGCGGTTTCCGGCCCGGACGTTCGCGACGTTCGCATTTCGGGCGGTTCTGTTACGGTGTTCTTCCGCGGTTCGATCAGCGGCAGGACGAACCTGAAAGTTGATTACGAGCTTCCGGCAGCCAAGGGCGTTGCGGATCTTGGTCGTCCTGAGATTAGTTCGGGTCGCTGGTCAGGCGGTACGCTGGTGATAACCAACACCGCCGGCGGCAGCGAGATCCAACCGACCGACATGAGCGGTTTGAAGGAGCTCGCGTTGGGCGATATTCCGAAGGTTGCTTCGGCGATTCTGGCTGGTAAAGCTGTCTGGGCCTATTCGATAACGTCGGGCAGTTGGTCTGCTCGGGCAGAGTCGATTAACTTAGGCGAGTTTGCGATCAAGCAGACACTGGCTGACAGTGCCCGCTACCAGTTTGCTTATCGTCCTGACGGATCGGTGATCTGCCGGGCCGACTACGAAATACGCAATCGCAACCGCCAGTTCCTGCGAATTACCTTGCCCGTAGGCGCTAAGGTTATGCTGGCCCGGGTGTCTGAGAAATCGCGCCCGATGACGCCTCAGCTCGGTAAAAAAGGCGAATATCTGCTTCCGCTCGAGCGCAGCACAGCGTCGGTTATGGGCCTGGTGAGTTTCCCGGTGCAACTGGTTTACATCTACCGCAGCGCCCCGTTGAAAGGGGCCCGTCGCGGGCAGGTTGCGCTGCCTCGGATCGACATACCAATCGCCTACGCCTGGTGCCAGGGCCACATGCCCGCAGAGATGGGTCGGGCGAAGTATTCCGGCGTTATGACGCCCGTGGAGCAGTATTCCAGCCAGACCGCACTGGCGTCGATGACATACGGAAGCGCTACCGCACTGGACCCGAAGCGGCAGCGTTTGGGGCTCCCCCAGGCCCTGAAGCCCGCCCCGAAGCCAGGCGGTGGCGGCGGCGGTGGCGGCGGTGGTGGGCTCTTTGGTTGGATGTTCTCGGGCAAATCGAATGATTTGGCTCAGCCAATGGTCGCCCCTGTCAAACCAGTGACCACCCAACCGAGCGGTGGGTCGTCTTCTTGGGGCTTCTCGGGTGGGATATCCACCGGTTCGCTGACGAGGAACTACTGGCGTGCGGGTAAGGATTCCTACGAGAAGGGCAATTACGATCAGGCGGCGGAGTCTTTGGGCAAAGTTGTGGAAATTGCGCCTGATTCGCCCGACGCCCCGAACGCTCGACGCCTGCTGGCGAATATCAAACTGATGCAGGGCAAGCTGAAGGCTAAGGGACGAGCCGAAAAAGCCGCAGCCGTCACCGTAAAACAGCAGATCAGCGCGGGTAATGCAATACAGATCGAACAGCAGAACGTTCTGCTCGAAGAGGGCGCCGAAGCGGCAA
The DNA here is from genome assembly GCA_018645065.1 of Phycisphaerales bacterium. Lineage (GTDB taxonomy): Bacteria > Planctomycetota > Phycisphaerae > SM23-33 > SM23-33 > BS750m-G57. The sequence goes on along the minus strand of JABGPF010000349.1, from coordinate 3,117 downwards.
AGAAGGGCGACAAAAAACTCGCCCAGCAGAAATTCCAAGCCGCCGAAGCGCTTAGTCAAACACTCGTCGCCAAAGGCGAGAGCATTACCGACCAGCGAGCTCGCCTCAGGGGCGCCCAGAAGCAACTCGAAGTCGCACGGAGAAGCAGTAGCGAAGAGTTGATCAAGGGCGTCAAGAAACTGAAAGAACTTCGCCAGTCCGGGCGCATCGCCGAAGCCGGAAGGCTGGCTGACCAACTGGCTGGAAACGTCAGGGTGCTCTCCAACGACGGAACCCTCGAGGTTACCAAAGATTTCCAGGAGCAGCGGGAGCAGTTGGCGTTAGAGTCGGCCCAAAACAGGCTCAAGGACAAAACTTCGGGCGGTGATAGGATTCTTGTCGGAGGCGGTTTGTCCGGTGAGCAGATCAATCTGGGCGGCGTCAGGCCGAATGCAAACGATCAAAAATGGAGCGGTCGGTTCCTTGATAACTCTAAAGTTGTCGCACCGGAAGCGAAAAAAACCGTGCAGGTCTACAAGGTTGGCGATCTGGTGGCGGCGGATATTACTAATCAGGTGAACGCGAATTCCGCCGCCTTGCTTGACATTGACAAGCTGGAGACCCAGCGTGGTAAGCGCACCGAAGACCTGACCCGGCAGATCAATACGCTGGTGAAAAACGGTAAGGTTAATGTTACTTTGCGAGACGGTCAGCGTGCCTTGCAGGTAACCGGCGACTACAACGAGCAGCATGCCGTTGCGGCGCTGATCGCAGGACTTCGCCGGGCCCGCGGACCGCAAGTCCAGGTAGGAGCTAACATTGCACTCCAGGAAGGGCTTGGGCAGACTGGCGGCGCCGACTACGGCGGACACAACCGGCCCGACGCATCGAACAGCGGCGCGATGCTCGACATTGCCAACGGTACTAACGCCAAGCCGCGTAGCGTCAGGGCGAGCATTGGACATCAAACCATCACCACTAATGGCGGGACTGTCGTCATCCAGCCCGGACAGGACGACCAGGTCGACCCGGACCTACAGAAGTTCATCGATAACAACTATCGCTGGCAGGGCAAGAAGGCCAAACCGGGTGAGCAGGGCGAGTATTCTTTGGGTTTGGGTGCAAACGCCTGGGAGATGGAGAATAAGAAACACGCAGAACGGGCGAAAATCCAGCGGGAGAAAATCCAACTCCAGCAGGCCAAAGCCTCGCTGATCAACGGTGATCGGGTCAGTTCGGGCGAGATGGCCTCGACGATTAATAGCTCACGAGCGATCTTGCGGTACCGCAGCACCATGCAGCGATCGAAGGAGCTGATGGGCAAGGGCGATAACCTGAAAGATCTTCAGGACGCCCATAAACTGGCCAGCGCCGCCCATCGAATGTTGCTGTCGGTTTCGGATCAATCCGACAGCGACGAGTATCGACGGATGCTGAATGAGGCTGAGAGGCAGATTTACTGGATCAACCTGAACATCACCAAGTGTAGAAACGAACTGATGCTAGGGGAGGATCCGAAGAACCGCCCCAAGGGTGGAAACGATTCGGGCTTGTTCGATCCGGGCGCTGGTGGGGGTGGGGACGGGGACCTGGACGTTATGCGTTCTGAGATACCGTGGCGGACGTTGGTCAAATATCCCAAGGACTGGAAAGAGGTCACGGGTAAACGCAAACCGTTTGATGCACGTCAGCAGGCTGCATTTGATAAGAGCTTCGGTGCGACAGTTTCAAAACTGGACTTCGAGGATATGGAGCTCAATCAGGTGATCCAGTTCCTCCGCGACGTATCGGGCCTCAATATACACGTCGACTGGCGGGCACTTGAACGGGAAAACATCAAGCCGCAGACAACCGTTACGATTAGTGCGGTCGATATCTCTTTCAAACAGGCGTTGGAATCCACACTCAAAAAAGCCGGAACCGAGAATGCTCCTGAACTGGATTACGTTGTCGATGACGGCGTGATAACCATTTCCACAAAGGCGAACCTCGGCCAGAAAACGATTGTTCGCGTATACGATGTCCGCGACATGGTCGAGAAAGTGCCTGCGTTCGAAGGTCCGCGGATGGGCAGTGAACTCGAGAGTCGTTCAGAGGCGCTCAACAAGATTAAGACCAAAATCACCGACTCGGTTACTCGCGATTCGTGGTACGACGCGGGCGGTGAGACGGGTGCTATCAGCGAAATAGGCGGGCAGCTCGTCGTTACGCAGACCAGAGAGAATCACCAAAAAACGCTCGAGGCGATCAATAAGCTGCGCAAGGCAAGAGGCCTGAAGGCGGCCTTCGGTAAGGACAAGGAAGTTGACGAACTTTGGAGAATGGAGGCTGACCCGACGCTGCGAAAACAGCTAGATGCGATAGTGTCCAAAATAGAACTCGAGGACGAGAAATTTGTCGAGGCGATCGGGTTCCTGCGAGAGCTATCCGGCATCAATATTTACGTCAAGTGGAGAGCACTTGCCCTGGCGAAGCTCGATATGGGCTCCTCAGTTAACGTGCAGCTTACGAACGTTACGATCAGAAAGGCGCTGGAAACTGTTCTACAGTCAGTTGTCGGTAAGGATCGGGCCGAACTCGATTATATTATCGATGACGGCGTGCTGATGATTTCCACCAAAGACGATCTGGAGCTGCGAACTCGGATTGGCGTTTACGATGTGCGAGATATCGCCCTTAGCATCCAGGCCCAGGACGGAGAGGAGAAATCTCGCCAGGAAAGCCTCATGGAGATCAGAACCGCACTGACAGACACCGTCGATCGCGATTCGTGGCGCGAAGCCGGTGGAGAGACAGGGGCGATCAGCGAACATGGCGGGCAATTCGTCATCACCCATACGCAAAGCGGGCACGCGAAAATCCTGTCACTGCTCAATACGCTTCGCAGCGGCGCGGGCCTGCGGGGACCGGTCAGGCGGTTGTGGGTCGACCCGACCGAGGCGAAAGTCGATCCGGCAGTTAAAAAATTGCTCGATACGGAAGTATCCAAACTGGACTTCGAGGACATGGAGATCGTTCAGGTATTCCAGTTCCTGCGAGATGTTTCAGGCGCCAATATCCATGTTAATTGGCGGGCGCTGGCGTTGGAGAGCATCGAGCCTGCAACCACAGTGAACGTTCATCTGAAGAAGATAACTT
>JABGPF010000348.1 GCA_018645065.1 Phycisphaerales bacterium | reverse complement strand
GGGGCTAGTAAGCATTTTAATAACTTAACATAACTTCGGTATCTTCGCCTGATGTGAGAATTACACGGGTATTGTAGGCTATAATGCGACGGTGTGAGCTAAATGCACAATGCACAACTCCCCCGGCGGCTGCGTGTCGTCTGGGCTGGCTGTATGGGTGATTCTCGCTCTTGTGTGGCGTGGTATGCGTCTTTAATGTATGATGCTAGAGAGGAACGCTCGTATGCCCAGCCAAGTCTCAGGCGTTCCAGCACCCTTAATGTTGAGATTCTATGGAGCTACCGCGGCGCGATAGTGGCGACGAGTTGGTCAAGCCAGGCGAACTGGCGGCTGCCCGTGTGCGCCTTCAGAAGATCGCCAAACAGCACGATCTGAAAACCGTGATCGCCTGCGCGTTCGATCACCGTACGCGTATGCTCCCGTTCATCTACGCCGATATGCGGATCGTGCCTGCCGGTGTGCGGGCGATAGGTTCGGCGTTGGCGGCGTGCGGGTTCGAGAAAACTCGCATCGTTCTGCAGCAGTGGAACCGCAACTTCCGCCCGTCGCAGATGCGCCTGGACGGGGAGATACCGGACATGTTCCTGGTCTCCAGCGTGCAGCTTCATTCGGCACAATGCAAGGCGATGATCCGCGACGCATGCCTGATAGACCCCGCTGACCGCCCGCTGATTATCGTCGGCGGGCCGCTGGTGATCTACGAACCGTGGGAAGTGTTCAGCGCCGATCCGGACCAGCCCTGGGCCGCCGACGTCGCGGTCACGGGCGAAGAATATATCCTGATGAGGCTGCTGGAAGTTGTGCTGTCTGTTCGCGCGGCAGGCGAGTCGATGCGGTCGGCGTTCATCCGTGCTCGCGACAGCGGAATGCTCGACGAAATACCCGGTTTAGTGTACGCCAAAGGCTCGCGTGACTGCGTTAGCGACGAGCTTGTCGACACGGGGATTCAGCGGCTTGTTGGTGATCTCGACGAGCTGCCCGATCCGGTTTTGGGTTACAGTTTGCTCGAACAGCCGAGCAAGGGCGCGGTGTTGGGGGCGAAGGCGATTCCGGCTGATCGGATCGCCAAATACGGCCCGGTGGGCTCGCTGGTTCTCACGCTGGGCTGCAAGTTCAGTTGCCCGTATTGTCCGATTCCCGCGTACAATCAGCGTCAATATCGCGCCAAGAGCGGTGAGCGGATCGCCGAGGAAATCAAGACACTTTACGACACTTATCGCATCCGAATGTTCTTCGGAGCCGACGATAACTTCTTCAATGACAAGGACCGCACACTCGGTATCGCCGAGACGCTGGCCAGTAAAGTCGACGCCGGCTCGCGCCCGCACGCGAAGGTCCGCTGGGGCACAGAGGCTACGGTCCACGACGTGATCCAGATGGAAGACCACCTTCCGCTGATAAGACGTGCGGGATTATGGGCCTTGTGGATGGGCGTCGAGGACATGTCCGGAACGCTGGTGAAGAAGGGCCAAACCGCCGACAAGACACTCGAAGCGTTCTCGCTGCTGCGTGAAAACGGGATATTCCCCGTGCCCATGATGATGCACCACGACTCCCAGCCGCTGCTCACGCGGAAGGACCGCAGCGGGCTCTTGAACCAGGTGCGCCTGCTCCGCAAAGCCGGGGCGCTCTACATGCAGGTGCTTATGCTGTCGCCCTCGCCGGGGTCGAAGCTGTTCGTCGAGACTTACGCATCCGGACTGGCGTACAAGAGCGTAGGCGCCAGGCAAGTCGAACCGTACATCGGCGACGGGAATTACGTTATCGCCTCACGCGCCGACAAGCCCTGGCGGAAGCAGTTCAATATCCTGACCGCCTACTTTTACTTCTTCAACCCGGTGAATTTTCTGATCGCGCTATTCTGCTCCAAGAGCAACATTCCGCTGGCGTCTGCCGACACGAGCCCGGTCTCAGAGGGCTCACCGAAACGGAGCAAACTTCGGCGCCGCATCTCGCGAAAGATCGCAGCCCACCTCGCCGACGCCGGTATGCAGTTTTTCGGTATGTGGGGCCTGACACACACTGTAAGGCATACGCTCGGCTGGGCGTTTAGGCTTATGCGCGGGCCGATCCAACGCCACAGCGGCCCGCCTGTCAGCAAGATCCCGATGCGCGGACCCGGCGGCGAGACCGCAAGCCACGCCCTACCCGGCAGCCCCGAACCGTCTGACCGCCAAGCGGATTAGTGTTCAAAGGATATCGTTTTTACTTCCACGCCTTCGATCTGTTCCAGCTCGTTCTGGAATTCTGCGATCCTATCGGCTGGCGGAATAACGTCCAGCAGCAGCAGCCCGCTCATTCCGCCAGAGTCAACTTCGTGCAGCCCGAGACGCGTCTTTACGAGATCCCCGTACTTGGTCAGCACTTTTTGGATATCGACGGCCTCTTTAAGCCGATCAGTGATATGCACTGCTACGATAGTGTGAGTGTCTTGCGCCATGTTCCAATCCCTAATCTGAAAAACCCTTCTTGGGTAAATGATCTGTCGCCCACGACGCCCGCGGGCCTCTACGGTCATTCTACCCCCGCCAAACCGATCGTCAAGATATTTGCATGCGGTTAGCGTTTACGTGAAAACCACCGATGCGTATCCCACGGTGGTGTCGTCATGTTGATCGGGTGCGATTTTACGCATTACTTCCTGTGAGTTGGTGTATTTGAGCGTATGCCCGGTCGTTGCGCCCAGTTCCCGGCAGGCGGCGATAGTGGCGGCAATGGCGCCGGCGCCACAGGCGTTTTGGTGTGATTGTGCGTGCGGGACAATCTCTTCGGCACGCATCTCCTCGATCAACGAGAGTATTTTCATATCATTGCCTACTGAATAGTCCAGCCCGTCTTGCCCGGTCCCGCCCGGTGCGGGAAAGTGCCCGCCATGGTGCGTTAGATCAGTTGAACCGGCGATTACCCATCGATAATCCAGCCCCGCCAAAGCCGCCACCAGGCAACGCCCCACCTCAACGGCCCGTTCATCGGGTCGAACAGCTATCGGAAGGATTTTCGCATTTGGGCAAAGTACTTGCAGCAGCGGAAGTTGCACTTCAATAGAATGTTCGTGCGCATGGGCGGTTCTGTTTGCTCTAAATGGCGTCCCATAGTCTAAAAGAGCGCTGGCGGCTTGGGTGTCTATCGATATTGAGCCCAATGGCGTATTCCACGATCCTGTATCGTATACTTCAGCCAGTTGCACCGAACCTGTGTGATCGGCGCCAAGTAGCACTACCGTTGCAGGCATCTGCGGGGCGGAGAGAGCTTTTAGCGTCATCGCGGCAAGTTGTCCCGAGAAGGTCCATCCGGCGTGCGGGAGCAGTCCGCCCCGGATATCTCCCTGCGGGCGGTTGTCAATGCATGCCGACCCCAGCAGCGCCGAGACATGGGCATGGCATTGTTGCGGTGACGATTCGTAAAATGTTCCGGATACAATTGATTGACGCGTATTGGTCATGACAGGTCCGATCATGGAAATAAAGTTGGATGATTCGCTGATTTATTGTAACATACGTTGCTCGTAACTCCAGACTGAGGAGCCGAATTAATGACCCAAGACGACAAGCCTGATACCGTAGACAATAAAATTGACGCGCTGGCGGCAATGGCGGGCGGACGTGATATATCGCACGAAGGTTTTAACGCCCCGGAAAAAATCGCCGATCCCGATCAGGATCGACCCAGCAACGCCGCTGACGCCCTTGCCGCTCAAACCGCCTCCATAGAGGCAAACCTGCAACCCGTTGACTTGAGCGGAACCGCACCGGAGCCTGGCGCCGCGCCGGCATCGGCGCCAGCATCAGCGTCGGCGGTATCCGGAGCACGAAAATCTCGCGCCAGCGCACTAAAAAGGCAGCGAGCACAAAGCAATGGCGAACAGTTTAAGCGAATGATGATTCCGATACTGCTGATCACCGGAATCCTTCTGGTCGTACTGGGCGGCTTGGTCCTTTTCCTGATGCAACAGGCTCCCCCGGACCCATACGCCGAGCCCGCTACGGGCCTTCTGAACAATACATCGTTGAAAAAGATTATGGTGATTGCATCTTTCCCGGTCGGCGGTATCCTTATGATCGGAGCCTGGTTGTTCCACGCCGACCTCAAACGCAGTCAGGCCGCCGCAAACAAAGCCAACGCAAAAAACGACGAATAAAACCACCTGAAACAATCTGTCTGTGCGGACGCCGATTAGCGAATATGAGATTTTCGCCCGCGTTGACCCTACGACTGACACGCTATATACATGGATAAAATCGAAGACATTCTGGAAGATTTGCGACAGGGCAAGATGATCGTCCTGATAGACGACGAATCACGAGAAAACGAAGGCGATCTGGTTTGTGCCGCTGAGAAAGTCACGCCAGAGATCATAAACTTCATGTCAAAATTCGGGCGCGGACTAATCTGCCTGCCAATGACAAACCAGCGCGCCGACGAACTGGACCTCCCGCTGCAAACATCGCGAAACACGACACCGTTCGGGACCGCCTTTACGGTGCAAATCGACGCAGCCACCGGAATCACCACCGGTATCTCCGCCGCCGACCAGGCCAGGACCATCCAGGTCGCCTGCGACGACAAAACCACGCCCGACGACTTGGTGCGACCCGGACACATGCATCCGCTGCGAGCAGTCGAGGGCGGAGTGCTGCTGCGAGCAGGACAAACCGAAGGCGCCGTCGATATAATGCGTCTGGCAGGCATGAAACCCATGGGCGTTATCTGCGAGATCATGAACGATGACGGGACAATGGCCCGACGCGACGATCTCGAAAAGTTCTCCAAGCTTCACGATCTCAAGCAGTGCGTAGTAGCCGACATCACACGCCAGCGCCTGCAAACAGACAAACTGATCAAACGCGAAGTCGAAATCGATATCCAACTCGAAGCCGGTGATTTCAAACTCGTCGCCTACAGCTCCATAGTAGACCCCGAACCGCACATCGCACTATGCATGGGCGGCGTGGGACAGCTCGGAGACGACGGAAAGCCAATCATGCACGACGACGCGGTGCTGATCCGCGTGCACAGCGAATGCTTCACCGGAGACGTGCTGAATTCGCTGAGATGCGACTGCGGATCGCAACTGCAAACCGCACTGCAACGAGTAGCAGACGCCGGTAAGGGCGCCGTGGTGTATGTGCGGCAGGAAGGGCGAGGAATCGGCCTGGTAAACAAACTGAAGGCCTACAAGCTCCAGATCGAACAGGGCATGGACACCGTCGAAGCCAACACGCATCTGGGCTTCGAAGCCGATCGGCGAGACTACGGTATCGGACACCAGATACTTCGCAACCTGGGCCTGTCACGCCTTAAAGTGATGACTAACAATCCAAAGAAGATCATCGGACTGACAGCCTACGGCCTGGAAATTGTCGAGCGAGTTCCGATCCAAATACCCGCACACGACGGGAACAGAGAATACCTGACAACCAAACGCGACAAGATGGGACACGAACTCGACGAGCTTTAAACTTGGTTCATGATGAATTAGTGGGGAAACGGATCAATATCCAACCGAACAACAAGAAATATCCAATAACCAAGTTAACGTCAAAGGCGAACGGCGCGAAACCGCAAGCGATTCCGGTTCGCTACTGTGCGCGAGACGCGTACTAAAACC
>JABGPF010000347.1 GCA_018645065.1 Phycisphaerales bacterium | reverse complement strand
AACGTCGGTCCATATCACCGCTTCGATCCCGCCCATTACGGTGTATGCGATCGACAGCAGCGCCATTGCGGTGATGCATATTTTGACGTCCACGCCGGTGACCACCGACAGTGCGATCGACGGCAGGTAGAGCACGATCCCGATCCGGGCGAGTTGGAACGTTATGAACAGGCTGCTGGCCAGTAGTCGCGCCGGCAGGTTGAACCGTTTTTCGATGTACTCGTATGCGGTTGTGATGTTCAGGCGGCGGTAGAAGGGCAGGAACACGAACACCACCAGCGGTGCGATCATGACAATGGTCATGTTGAACATGAACTTTCGCCAGTCTGTTGAGAACGAATTTGACGGTATCGCCATGAACGTTATCGCGCTTAGTTGGGTTCCGAATATGCTGAGTCCGGCGGCCCACCATGGGATTCGTTTGCCGGCTTTGAAGAAATCGTCGGTGCTGTTTTCGCGTTTGGAGAAGTAGAATCCCATCGCGACCAGAGCCGCCAGGTAAACCCCGAGCACCACGTAGTTGAGCGTCCCGAAGCTGTCGGACTTGCGTGGTGAAATGATCCAGATTTTCGGCGATCTCACGCCTGGGCGCACCTCTCCGCTTGGGATGATTATATCTTCGCCCCATTTTACCGCGGTTGTTGTCACGTGCGAGCCGGCGGTCATGGCGCTGATGTCAGACTCGGCGAATTTACCGATCGTCCGCCACGTGTCGGTTATCGTGTGATACGCCAGAATGTCGCGGGAGAAGCCCGGATGGTTCGTGTAGAGATCGTTCTTTTTCTTTTCGAGCGCATTGGCCTCGGCGGTTTTGCCCTCCGCCAGCAGCGCCTTGATTTGCCTGGGCATTTCCTGCCCGACGGTGCGGAAAAGTTTCCCGTCTGCGCCGCCGAATATAGCGATATGGTTGGCGCCGGTTCTTATCCCCGCCCCAGCCATTACGCACACGCCGCGTTTGTTCTGCATGTTCGTTCCGACGTCGGCGAGGCGTGTCCATTTGGCGCCGTCGTACATCCAACTGTCAGCCAGGAATATCCATCCGTCTTTGGGATCTTCGTATCGCCCGCTGAAGATGTAGAAGCAGTTTTTTCGGCCGTTGCTTGCTGATGCGGCGACTAAATGCGAACGCGGCGGGCCGTCCCATGGCGCCGGCGTTTTCCAAACCGGCGCATCTGCGGACAAATCGAGTGACCAGAAGTTTTTCGTTTCGGTTTTTCCGTTCGACCCGCCTGCGATATAGATAGTCGATCCGACTTTCGCGCCGGCCATGTTTGAACAGGCTTCCGGCAGTGCGGGGAGTTTGTCAACTATTTGAACCTTCCCCTCACCGAGATGTTTAATTGTGAACACCTTGTCGGACCAGAACTTTTTGACGCCCGTTTTATCATATTCTCGCCACTCGCCACCGATGCATATCAGCCCCTCGTCGGTGGTTATCGAAACTCCGTAGCTGTAACCGCAGGGCAGTTTGACGTCCGCGATTTTCCAGGCGTATTTGTCGCCGTCTTTCAGGAGAACGTATATATCGCGATGGTATATTTTCTTCGGGCTCGTTCCGTCAGGCAGTATGCTCCAGGGCAGGCCGTCAGGGAAGTTGGCTCCACCGGCCAGGATCAGCGCGCCGTTGTGCACGCCTGTGAACGCCCCAGCCAGTCCGGGCTGGGTTTTGGCGTTCGGCGCTGGCGGGATGTCAGGCCCGGAAGACCAATCGAACGATTCACCGCCGTCGCCAAACGCGACCGCGCAGTTAAGCAGCACGAGAAATAAGCCGCATCGTCTAAGCATAATTGTTTCCTTTCGCCGAACGAATAAAAGGATACCCTCCGCGTTAATACCATGCAAGCGGCGTGGTAATGCGTTGGCGTCGAATGGAGAACTAACCATATGATCACTAGCGGAATGATTAAACGTTTTACTCTCGCAGCGGTGGTTGCGATTTGCCTGTCCGCCCTTGCTGGTTCGGTCCGGGCTGGCGTGAAAATAACCCCGCCTCCGCAAGCGGAAATCCAGCGTCTCAAGCTCGATAAGGATTTCTACAAAAAGTACGTTAACGCGGGCCTGCCGGTTATCAGTTCGGCGAAAGTTTCAGATGAGGCGTTGCTGGAGGCGTCGTATCTCGTCGGTAAAATCCTCGGCAGACGCCCTGATATTATCGAAGCGCTGAACAAAGCCAAAACCCGCATCGTCGTGATGGCCTACAACGAATACACCACCGATATTCCCGTGTCACGGGGCATGGACCCTGACTTCTGGGACAAACGCGCACGCGGGATTTGCGGCGGGAATATGGTAAGCTGCGGTGAGGAAAACCTGCTGAGCTTCAAAGGTGATCCGTATGAAGCCGAGAATATTTTCATACACGAATTCGGCCACAAGATCTTACACGGCGCCGCGGCCGTCGATAAAACCTTCTTCAAGAGGCTCAGGGAAATATACAAAAACGGAACGGAAAAAGGTCTCTGGAAGGGCACCTACGCCGCAACCAACTTTGACGAACTCTGGGCCGAAACCGTGCAAACGTGGTTCGACGCCAACCGCCAGAACGATCATCAGCACAACCACGTTAACACGCGGAGTGAACTGAAAAAATACGACCCGGCGCTGGCGAAACTCGCCGAAGAAGTTTTCGGGGACACGCCCTGGCGATATAAAAAAGTAACGCAGCGAAAAGGCGAATCTCTGGCTCACCTGAAAGACTACGATCCGGACAAGGCCCCGACTTTTGTCTGGCCGAAAAGAGTGCTCGACGGATTCAAAAGATGGCAGGAAGCCGAGAAAGCCAAAAAAGAAAAACTGAAAAAGACGATCAAAATCCACCTGATCGGCGGAGCCCGAGAATACAAAGCCGTCGCACTGCTGACTGCGTGGCGTAAACGGATCGAAAAGAAATATCTCGTAAGTTGCACATGGTCATACGGCGCCGACAAGGCAAAAAAGCTCGCCAATCTGCATCGTCTGAAAGACGCCGATCTGCTGCTGGTTTACGCCCGACGCATGGAGATAGAAGGCTCGCAGCTAAAAATGGTGAAAGATTATATCGCTTCAGGCCGCCCGGTTATCGGACTGCGAACCGCCAGCCACGCCTTCCAGAAATATCTGCAGTTCGACGCCGAAGTGTTGGGCGGAAACTACAGCGGGCATCTTGGCGACGAGAAGGGGGTGGAGATGCTCGTAAACCCCGCTTCTGCGAAGCATCCGGTGCTGGCCGGTGTCAGCCCATGGACTCGCGCCGGGAAACTTTACCGCAACCCCAAGCTCGCAAAGGGCGTTAAGCTGCTGATAACGGGCAAGAGCCCCAGCGAGACTCATCCGGCTGCATGGGTGAGAACTATCGGGAAACAACGTGTTTTCTATACGTCTATGGGCTTGCCGGATGATTTCTTAAATGATATGTTTAACAGGCTGCTCGAAAATGCTGTAGAGTGGACTACCGAGCGGAACCTCATTAAGCGGTCAAACCCGGGAAAGCAGTAACCCCGCAGAACAGATGCACGCAAAGTTTTATATTTTATTGATATTGGCAGTCGGCCTGTCCGGTTGCGACGGTTCGAGCGACGACCCGGACCCTAATCGCTCTGCGCTGCCCGAGGGCGCGTACAGATCCCCTATGGACGTGGAGTTCTCGCCAGACGGTGAATTGCTCGCCGTCAGCGATCACACGGCTGAAGCTATTGTCACCCTCGACGCGTTCGGGCGAGTTAAGACCACCACCCGTCTTGCAGCCAAGCCGCTTGGTGTGGCATGGTCGGGTGATTCGAAATCGATATTCGTCGCAGAACATCTCGCCGGAACAGTGGCTCGGGTTGACCGTGACGGGAAGATACTCGAACGCTTCAAAAACGCCAGGCGACCGACCGGATTGGCGGTTGCTGAGAAGAAGGGCTTGCTGCTCATTGCAGATTCCGCCGATCACCACGTTTTGATAATCGACCTGGCCAGCGGTAAACAGCAGTCACGCAAGCAAGTTATCCGCGAGCCGCGGTACATCGCGATAACTCCGGACGAATCGCTTGCGGTGGTGGGTAATCGCCTGCCGTCCGGTGATGCAAGCGATCCGTTGGCAAGTGCGGTTGTTTCGCTTGTCGGCCTGGACGCAGGCGGGGCGGTTACAAACATAATCCTGCCGCCCAACAGCATGAACCTGCTGGGCGTGGCGGTGTCGCCGGACGGGCGATGGGCCTACGCCGCCCACAATCTCGCCCGCACAGTGCTGCCGACCGAGCGGATTGAATACGGCAGGATTTGCGCAAATGCAGTGAGCGTGATAGACCTTCAGGCCAGGAAGCATTATGCGACGGTTCTTATCGACCGTTCGTCGCTGGGCAGCGCCAATCCGTGGGGAGTGGCGGTCTCGCCCGATGGTTCGCAGCTTTGGGTCGCCTGCTCGGGCGTGCATGAGATCGGGCGTATCGATCTTAAGAAGATGCACAAGTGGCTTGGTGTGGAGTTGGCTGCCCGCGGCGCCGATATCCGCAAAGCGTTGGGTTCCAGAGAACCCCCGACGCTCGCCAAGGCGGTTGACGTTGACATGACCTCGCTACCGGGCCAGAAACCAACGCGACAGCTCGAACTGGTTACCGGAAGGCTGCCGGCCCGACTCGGGGCGGGGGTGTATCTGCATGACGCTGTGGAGTGGTTGAAAATCGACGGGCGCGGTCCGCGCGGGCTGGCGATATCACCGGATGGGCGACAACTGGCGGGGGCTGTCTACTTCGCCGGTGAAGTGGCGATGATCAACACCAAAACTTACGCCGTCACACGCAGCGTTGCACTGGGGTACCAGGCGCGGGCCGATGATGTGCGGCTTGGCGATGATATATTCCACGACGCTACTTACTGCCACGAACTTTGGTTGAGCTGCGCCACGTGCCATCCTGACGGACGGATCGACGGGCTGAACTGGGACCTCCTGAACGACGGTGTCGGGAACCCGAAAAACACGCGGACCATGCTCTGGTCGCACAAGACCCCTCCGGTAATGTCCGAGGGCGTTCGGGCCGATATGGCCGCTGCTACAGCGGCGGGATTTGTGCACATTCAATTCCACGAGGCCGGAGAGGATGACCTGAAAGCTGTTCGCGCGTACATCCGATCCCTGAAAATCGAACCGAGCCCATGGTTGGTCGATGGTAAATTGTCGCCTCGGGCTCAGAAAGGCCAGGCGATCTTCGAGTCCAGAAAAGCAAAGTGCAGTGCGTGTCATCCCGGTCCGTTGTTTACAAACCTCGCGTCTTATGATGTGGGCACGCGAGTTGAGATTGACCGCACCGGAAAGTTCGACACCCCGTCGCTCGTCGAGCAGTGGAGAAGCGCACCGTATCTCCATCACGGACGGGCTGTTACGCTGCGGGATGTGCTCACGAAATTCAACGTCGGCGACAAGCACGGGCGAACATCGCATCTGGCTCCGAACGAAATAGACGCACTGGTTGAGTATCTCAAATCGCTGTAAAACCAAAGCTCCCGGATGCAACGCACAGGAAATCCCATTCCACTACCGCAACATTATCTGGTTAGTGAATTAAGGTCCGATTGTCCGGGCGATCTGCAGGGCTTACGCATCTTGATATTGTGCGTTGTGTCTAATTACCGCCGAGTCCTGTTTGGCAACCACGGAGCTGCGATTTGGAGATGAATCGCC
>JABGPF010000346.1 GCA_018645065.1 Phycisphaerales bacterium | reverse complement strand
GAGATTGGCCAGCAGGTGCGGGCATATCTTTCGCAAAGCTTCTACGTCGGCTTTTTCGTCCAGCGGCAGGCGGGTCAGCGCCAGTGCTATGGCATATGGCGTCTCGAGCATCCTGTCCTGAGTGTTGTCGCCCAGGCTCCGATCGTCGGGCGGGCACAGTTCGGGTCCGTGCAATCTGCTGCGAGTGCGCGCCACCTGCCTGGCGAAGCGGGGGTATGCGTTGATCAACGGTTTGACCGCCCGGCGATCTCCGAGGTCGCCGAGTGCGTCGGCCGCATATCGCCCCCAACCGGCTGTGCCCAGATAGTCCAGCAGCACAGTCAAGGCCTTATCGCCCCCAAGGCGCCCCAGACTGCGAATGCATGACTGGACCAGATGCTTCTGGAGTTCATTGAGTTTCGAATGGTCTTCCTTGCGATACGTCGCCAGTATCTTCAGGATTTCGTCGACCGCGCCCTGGCCTCCCATCGCTCCTAACGCCCGCACTCGGCGCAGCGAGACTTCCATATCTTTGCTCGTCGCCAGTCGCAGTACACTGGGCGGAATCTGACCGTCGACCACGCTACGCCAGCACTTCCGCCAGGCGTCGACCTGGCGCTGGCGAACATCTTTACCGGCCAGTGCGTCGAAGGGCAGTTCCATGCCTGTTAGATTGCCCAACGCCACACATGCAGATTGCCTGACCGACCAACTCTCATCATTCAACGCCGCAAGCAGCAGCGATGCTTCCATGCGGCCGCCGCACCATGCCAACGCCAACGCCGCCTCTCGACGCACATCGGCTGATTTATCCTTCAACGCGCCGCCAAGGGCCTTTCCCGCTGAGTATGCACGAAGGAACGCCAACGCTTCGGCCGCCGCGGCGCGGACCTTCGGCGCGGGCGACGCCAGCAATGCAATATTCTCGGAAACCTGACTATCGTATGGACTTGTGCGGAAATCCGACGTGACAAACGCCTTGAACGGCTTGTCAGCCGCCGCAACTCCGGTCGACAGGATCATCGCAATACAGATAACATGGTAAGTGTGTTTCATACTTAAAGACCCTGTTCCTCGTTGCATCCAATTTGCCGTGAGACTACAGCTTGACCGGCGGGATGTCAACGGGTACGGTGGCCCAAACGCATCCAGACAACACTCGAATTGCATCACGGGAGCCAACCGCCATGACACAACGTAACACAAATCGTCGCGAACTTCTGAAAGCCGCTGGCCTCGGAGCCGCGGCCGCCTCCATACTTGGCTCCGCTTCAGTCGGGCGATCGGCCCAGCCGAGTCGGGTGAAGAAATCCAAACTGCACGGTATGAAGTTTGACGTCCTGGTGGTCGGCGGCGGACCGGCGGGGATCGGGGCGGCGCTTGGGGCGGCCGGCGCCGGCGCCAAGACAATGCTGATCGAAAACCATGCTTTCTTCGGCGGAGTGGCTTCGTGGTGTCTCGGAATGCCCATCAACCAGATGAGACCCGAGAGCAAAGCACGCTCGAAAGTTCACGAACTTGTCATCAATGAACTGACGGCGCTCGGCGACCAGGCCGTCCGTATCGGTCAGCACCAGCTCTGGTGCAACGTCGAATACCTCAAGGTCGCCGTACTCAACGCTCTCGACAAAGTTGGTTGTAAATATCTCGTTCATACTCACGCCGTGGACACAGTTGTAAAGAACAATCGCGTAACTGGCGTTGTGGTGGCGACCAAGCAGGGCATGGCGACTATCGAAGCTGGCGCTGTGGTCGACTGCACCGGTGACGGTGACATAGCCTTCTTCGCTGGCGCCGAGACTATGAAGGAATTCGGGAAACTGTCTCCCCAAACGCTCTGCCTGAGCTTGACCAACGTTACTTCATCGCAACTCCGCAAGGTCAATATGCGTCAACTTGCCGTAAAGGCTCGGACCAAGTATCCGCTGATCCCCAAGGGCTGGGGCCTGCGAAAGGTCGCCAATTCGGACAACTTCTACATCAATCACGCCGGTACGCGCGACATCGGACAGTTCGACGCGACTGACCCGTTCCAGCGCAGTGCAGCCGAATGCACCAGCAGGCGGCAGATCGTACAGATGGCCCAAGCCATGCGCGAATTCGGAGGCGATGAACTCAATGATATCGAACTAACCGGCGCGGGCGCGCAAATGGGAGTTCGCGAAACGCGGCGGGTTAAGGGACTGTATGTCCTGACCGAAAAAGATGCGGTGGACGGGCGCACATTTCGCGACGTGATCGCATGGCGGAGCGGGTATCTGGATATCGGTTTCGTACGCTTCTCGAAAATGAAGGTCCACGACGTGCCTTATCGCGCGATTCTGCCGGAGAAACTCGATGGCCTGCTTATGGCCGGTCGGTGCATCTCGGCGACGCATGTGGCCGCCTCGGCGGGCAAAAGCATGGGCAACTGCGTAGCTACCGGACACGCCGCGGGCCTGGCGGCTGCTATGTCGGTAAGCAAGGGAATACTTCCGCGGGAGATCAAGGTCGCCCGATTACAGGACGCTCTGCGGGCTGATGGTGTAGACCTGAAGCGAGGGGGCAAGGTCCAGAAAGGCGTGAGTGCTGCAGGATAACAGTCCGGCGGTTCTTTGAAGCTGTCTAAGACCTATTTGCTTCCGGTAGCGAATGTTTTCCATTCGGCGTCGAGCGACTTGGCCCGGCCTTTGGCGGCATGCACCAGAACGCGGTATTTCAGCGTCAGAGTCTTGCCTGCGGGGATTGTGTATGGCTTATCGAACAGTGGCGCCGATGAGAAGTTGTTTTTCTTCGGGCTCTTCTTGGAAATGTACCATTGCGTAGGATGCCGCAGATTGGATGGGTGATCGAATATGGCGATTCCGGCAGGGCGGCCGTCCGGGGTCAGTGCGCTGAAATCCGTCCAGCGGGCCTTTTGCCCGTGTGCGTTTGTGTTCTGTTTCAATTTGCTGTTGAGCACCTTGAACTCCGTCAGATTCTCGGCCAGGCGTGCTGAAAGTCCCGCGTATCCGCCCCAACTCTTTCCGCCTTCCTGTCCGGCCGGCGGGGTGCGGTCGAGCACTACGTTTTCGAGGCCCGCGGTGAAACTGCACCGCCAGTCGATGCGGTAATTTCCCTTGTCGTCCGGCGGGCTTACGGTGATGAGGCGTTTTTCGGTCAGGACCGCCGGTTTCTGCGGAGGATGGTAGCTTAGAGTCATTTCGATTCTGGCCGAGTGGTCGTCGGCAGGGGTGATCTTCACGTCGGTTAGTTCGGTCAGGCCGGCGCTCAGGCCGGTCTTGCGGTCCTCCTCCCAGTAATTCACATGGTTGATGTACTTCCAGGAGAACCACAGCGCGCGATGCCACGTGTGATCGGGCGGGCGGAACCACGTGAGTACCGTGCCGTCGAGCAGACTTACCGGGTGGAAGCATGGTTTGACGGGCTTGGTGCGGTCGTAGTTGAACCGCCAGACTACCTTTTCGCCATTGAGAAGAGTGAGCGAATCGTCAGCTTTCTTCCAGGTGAGTATACTGTTTTTCGGTTTCGCATCGCTCGGTGTGGCGTCTGCTTTCAGGTCGCCGAGGGCAAACTGGATGCCGTCTAGGTAGTGCTTGAGGACGGCTGGCGTCCAGAACACGGGGTGATCGTGTCCGAGCGAGCAGTAGAATACGCGTCCCTTGCCGTAGTCGCGAATCCAACTGACCGCGTAGTCGTTATCGCTCCGTCGCATCTTCTTCTTGTGGGCGGGCGTTACTCTGGTTTTGTCAAGATCCAGGCTCAGCAGCACACGCAAGGTCTTTCGCGTATACGGGCCGGTGAATTGGTACATCTCGTCGGTGATCTCGAAACTCTTGCCCTTAAACGCCGCACACAGCGGGTGGTCCGGATCGTCCAGCTTCACCGTCACTTTTTCGTGCCACGGGTGCCCGTTGAATATCCCGCCGAGCATTTCGGCGCCTTCGGGCCAATCAAGCAGCCACTTCTTCGAGAAGTTTGTGGTCGCCGCATGCACGCCCACCAAACCCTTGCCGCTTTTCACGAAATCGATGACGTTCTTACGGAGTACGGGGTCCTTGAAGAAGTCCATCCTGTTGGAGTTGTTAAAGCATATCGCGTCGAACTGTTTGAGGTTGTCGGCCTTGAAGGCGTCGGGGTCTTTGCTGTGGACTACCGTAAACGCTCCGGTTTTGACCCCCATTAGTTCGATTGCCTTGGCGCCGTACGGGATGGCTGAATGCGACAGTCCCTTGCCGCGGCTGAAGATGAGCACCTTCCGGGGTCGAGCGGGTTTGGCGGTTGCTGTCTTGGGGACCGCGGCCTCGATCTTCTTGAGTTCCTCGGGCGATATTCCCCGAGCCTGATCGGCCAGTCCCATCGCCGTGAAAATTATCGCCCAAACGCCTATGACGCGTGATGTCAGTAGTCTCATACCGTTCCCTTCTTCTCTACAGGCGCCACGGTTGACGTAGCGCTCGCGACAGCATTCCATTGGCCTGCCGATCATTTTCAAAATGTCTCAATTTGGCGTTCCATCGCAGTTTGCGTCCTAGTTGTACGGTGATGGCGCTGACCTGGCAGATTGTCTCCACCGCCAGCGCCGAATCGATATCGCTGATGGTCTCTTTTCGCATTCTGACGCAATCGAGGAAGTTTTTCGCGTGGTTGGCGCTCTTGTAGAGTCGTGTTTCATAGGGCGAAAAAATCGATTGCGGCAAGTCGACGGGGTTGGCGTTTAACTGTCCGCGATTAACGTGCACCCATCCGTCGTCGCCCTCGAAGGCGGTTCCGTGTCCGGAAGTTCGTCCGTATCTTTTGGCCCATCGTTTCGCCCCGGACGGGCCGGAGAAATTCAACCGCACGCCCGTGTCGTACTTGATGGTCAGTTCCCAATCGATGGCGTTGTCGCAAACGCCAGAGGTCGGGAATATGCCTGTCCCTTCGATATCAAACGATCCGCTCAAACCCTCAGGCGCGCCCCACAGGGCGATGTCCAGCGGGTGTACTCCCCAACCGGATATCCATCCGACACAGTAGTCGGAAATGAAAGGCCAAATCTTGGCCGGATCGCCCGGTTCGAAGCGATTGGTGCAGCGCCCCGCAGTGTGCGGCGACATTGGCGCGGGCCCGACCCACATCTCATAGTCCAGCCACCGCGGCGGGGCGGTCAGTTCGGTCGAACCGCCGGATCGGCTGCCGGGGCTCCAGACGTTAATCTCACGCAGGCGACCGATCCGCCCGCAGCGGACCAACTCGCAGGCCAGACGGAATCGCGCGTCTGATCTCTGCTGCGTTCCGAATTGGAAAACGCTTTGGTATCGTTTGAGCGTTTCTTGCAGTGTCCAGGCCTCATCCATGCTCACCCCGATCGGCTTTTCGAGGTAGATATCCTTGCCCGCTCTACTCGCCGCCAAAGCGATCGGAACGTGCCAGTGGTCTGGGGTCGCGATGAGCACCGTGTCGATATTGTCTCTCGCCAGCAACTCACGGAAGTCCTTGAACGTACTGCACGCCTTGGTTCCATTTGAACTGTCGACCTTCCGCTTGGCGAGGGCAAGTTGGTGTGCGTTAACGTCGCAGACGGCGGTGATGCGGCATGTGTCCTGTCCGAGGAATCCGCCCATTACAGCTCTGCCCCTGCTGCCGACTCCGATACATCCGAGAGTGATCCGGTCGCTCGGTTGCGTCCTGCCGGCCCGTACGATAACCGACGGGGAGA